>CAZXAF010000226.1:0-2853 GCA_964638905.1 uncultured Dehalococcoidia bacterium | reverse complement strand
GCAGCAGGCCATTTCGCAGAACCCGATAGCCTTCCCGATGGCCAAAATAGAGTATCGCCAGCAGAGTGACGATGATCGGGAAGTGTCCATAGATGTAGATTACGTTGAAATAGTGCACCAGCACCTCATAGTTCATCGTCCAGGTCTGTAGCACGGTCTCCTTGGCGATGTTCAACCGCTGCTCAAGCTCTAACAAATCCCTGCTACGCTCGGACGCGGCGGCGGCATGAGTGGGCATGAGACCGCGCGCCATGTAGAAGAGGAAGATGCCGATGCCAACCTTGAGCAGTTCAAGAAAGAAGCCTCGTTTAGCGACGAGGCCTCCCGGAACCCGAGCCCTCAAACCATCCACCATATTCCTCGCTCCTGGTGAAGCGTATCCACGATCGCCTTATCGTACCTCGTCGTTCGGCTCTTGCCAACCCCCTTCTAGCGGAATATCTCCCGCAGGAGCTCGCGCGCCACCCGCTGCTCGTCCCAGGGGATGACCGTGTCACCGACGGTGATGGACTGCTCGTGTCCCTTGCCAGCCAGCAGCACAACGTCCCCCTCGACAGCCATGGCCAAGGCGTGAGCGATGGCCTCCCGCCGGTCAGCGATGCGAATGAAGTGATGCCCCTCATGTCGGCCGGCCTGCTGAAGACCCTGAGCGATCTCCGCCAGGATGACCTGGGGGTCCTCCTGGAAGGGGTTATCGTTGCTGAGGACGGCGAAGTCGGCCAGCTCGGCCGCCACCAGCCCCATGCCCGCGCGGCGGGGCCTCTCCCTCTCGCCGATGCAGCCGAAGACGACGATGAGCCGCCCCCGGCACCGCTCGCGCAGGAACGCCAGAACGCGTCGCAGGGCCTCGGGCGCATGGGCGAAGTCCACCACCACCGTGAACGGCTGCCCCTCGTCGATGCGCTCCAGGCGGCCGGGCACGCCAGGGAAAGACCCCAGCGCATCCCTGACGGCAGCCAGCGACATGCCCTGGGAGAGCGCTACCGCCACCGCCGCCAGGCTGTTGTAGACGCTGAACAGGCCGGGAAGGCCGATGGCCACCTCCAGCTCGCTACCTCCCGCCCGAAGCCGAAAGCGAGAGCCCCACTCGACAGGAGCGATATCCGCCGCCTGAACGTCGGCTGCCTTCTGCACACCATACGTCACGATGTGGGCCCGCGTGAGGCCAGCGAAATGGGCGACGGCGGGCTCGTCGGCGTTGAGCACGGCCACCTTGTCCACCCCTTTGTCAGCCGCTTCGTCCAGCATGGCGAACAGGCGACCCTTGGCCACCAGGTACTCCTCCCGCGAGCCGTGGAAGTCCAGGTGATCTGCGGTGACGTTGGTCACCACCGCCACATCGTATTCGCAACCGTCCAGGCGGTGCAGGGCCAGGCCGTGGGAGGTCGATTCCAGGATGGCGTAGTCGACTCCGGCTCTCACCATATCGGCCAGGAGAGCCTGCACCTGAGGCGCCTCCGGCGTGGTGAAGCGATACTCGTTGAGCAACAGGCGATCGCCCACCTTGGAGTGGACGGTGCTCAGCAGACCCGTGCGATGGCCGCTTGCCTCCAGGAGAGCGCTGATGAGGTGGATGGTGGTGGTCTTGCCGTCCGTCCCGGTGACGCCGATGACCCGCAGCCGTCTTCCCGGATGGCCGTAGAAGGCAGCCGCCAGAGCCGCCAGAGCCCGGCGGCTGTCGGGCACCACGATGGCGGGCAGGTGGCCTCCCTCGACAGCAGCCTGCCACTTCGCCCGCCGGTCGGCCTGAACTACCACCGCCACGGCGCCGCCAGCCACCGCCTCGCCTATGTACTCGTGCCCATCGACCCGAAAGCCGGGCACAGCCACGAACAGGGCCCTCGGCGCGAGCCGGCGAGAGTCACTGCAGATGGCCGATATGGGCACATCGGCGCCCAGGATCTCCTTTTCGTCCAGTTCGTCAGCCAAGCGATGCAGATGCATGAGAATGAAAGAGCAAGAGGCCCCGCCAGCGCGCCCTTAGCGCAGCATCAGCAAGTACCTGACGCCATCCACCTGCTGAAACCCCAGCCGCTGGTACAGACGGCGAGCTTGGACGTTGTCCCGCCGCGTACCAAGCTCCACCCGAACGCAGCCGCTCTTGTGGGCGTGGTTCAGCGCCTCTCGCATCAACCTGGCCCCTATGCCCCGGCTGCGGTACTGCTCCAGGACGAAGACGTCGTCGAGATAGCCGAAGCACCCTGCCCCCTGCGTGGTGGGCACAATTGCCAGCGACAGCATGCCACACAGCTCGCTTTCTACGACGGCGAAGAACAGCTTGAATGGCGAGGCGGGCTCCACGGCCTCCTCAAACAGTTTCATCAGGCGACGGTCGGGCGGCCTATCCTCATCTAGCTCCTGATAGAGGGCGTCAGCCAGGACAAGAAAGGCCTGCCAATCTTCGGCCGTCGCCAGCCGAACCTCCGCCTGCGACTCCGCTCGCTTGACCAGCCGTCTGCCAAACATATCGCTTGCTCACAATCTACCGCCCGCGCGGAGGCAGGGCAACCCGCTGGTTCGCCGCCGGCGGCCACCGCACCCGCGAGGCCCTAGGTAGCGAACGACAGCATAGCGCTGCTCATCGCCGCGCCGCCTATGGTGGCCGGCGAGACGACATCGGGATCGATGAGGACATTTAGGCAGGCGGGCTTCCCGCTGCGGAAGGCCCGCTCCAGGGCCGGCACGATGTCGGCAGGCTTCTCCACCAGCTCGCCGTAGGCCCCCAGAGCCTCGGCGACCTTCTCGTAGTGCACCAGGCCCAGCTCAGTGGCCACCGTTTGTCCCTTGCCGCGGGTCATCTCCTGCCCGTGCTTGCACATGCCCCAGGCCTTGTCGTTGAACACCACCACCACG
>CAZXAF010000225.1:0-2856 GCA_964638905.1 uncultured Dehalococcoidia bacterium | reverse complement strand
GTGAGGGGCTCCTTCACAGCGTGATAGGCGCGGTGGATGATGCCGTGGCCGTCCACAAGGACCAGCAGGGGCTTATCCCGCTTCTCGCTCACAACGGGATTATAGCACCGGCGGATTCGCCCCGCGATGCCACACATCCCTCAGGATAGGCAGGCAGACCCACCTCTGTTGACGTGCCAGAAAGGCAGGGCTTATGATCCCTCTACCCAACCGGGAGAGCGCATGGCAGACCGGACTAACACACCCAGTGCCCTGGACGACATCCGCGTCCTCGACCTGGCCGGCGAGGCGGGCATGTACTGCACCAAGCTGCTGGCCGAGCTGGGGGCGGATGTCGTCAAGATCGAGCCGCCGGGCGGCGACCCCGCGCGTGGCATCGGCCCCTTCTACCACGACGAGGCAAACCCTAACCGAAGCCTCTATTTCTTCGCCCTCAACTCCAGCAAGCGCTCCATAACCCTGGACATCACCACCGCCGACGGCCAGACCCTGCTGAAGCGGCTGCTGGCCAAGGCCGATGTGGTGGTGGAGACCTTTCAGCCGGGCTACCTGGACGGCCTCGGCTTGGGCTACGCAGACCTCTGCCGCGTCAAGCCCGAGGTCATCCTCTGCTCGATCACCGGCTTCGGCCAATGGGGGCCGCACAGCCACTACCAGGCGCCGGACATCGTGGCCGTGGCCATGAGCGGCATAATGTACCTCGCCGGCTTCCTGGACATCGCCCCCAGCTACGCCTACGGCAACCAGTCCCACTACTGCGGCTCTATCCAGGCCGCCGCCGGCATCCTCATGGCCCTCCTCCACCGAGACGCCACCGGCGAAGGTCAGCAGGTGGAGGTCTCCAGGCAAGAAGCGCTCTCCATCAACCAGGAGACCGCCATACAATACTGGGACGTCCGTCACGAGCTGCGGCGGCGTATGGGCGCCGAAAAGCGGATGCCGGGCATGGGCTTGTACGAGTGCAAGGACGGCCACGTCATGCTGATGGTGGGCCTGCCCGGCTTTGGCGCCCCCTGGCCTACCCTCGCCCAGTGGATGGCCGATGAGGGCAAGGCCGAGGACCTTCAGGAAGAGCGATGGAGGAATCCCCTTCTCGAGGTCAGCATGCAGCTTATAAGCCGGCTCTTCGCCCTCGAGATCGACCCCGAATGGGTGGCTTTCTGGAAAGACCGCCTCGGCCACATAGAGGAGGTTCTGGTCCGGTTTCTGCTCGGATACACCAAGCGGGAGCTATACGAGGAGGGCCAGAAGCGGGGCCTTCTCATCGCCCCCGTCAACAACCCCAAGGACATCGTGGAGAGCCCTCAGCTGGACTACCGCCGCTGGTTCACCCCCGTCGAGTACCCCGAGCTGGGAACCACCATCGCCCATCCCGGCCCGCCCTATCGCCTCAGCGAGACGCCCTGGCGCATCCAGCGAAGGGCGCCACAGGTCGGCGAGCACAACGAGGAGCTATACTGCGGCGAGCTGGGCCTGTCGGGAGAACAACTGTCCACTCTCAGCAGCGAGGGCGTTATCTGAGGCGGAAGGAGGCTAACCCCGTGCAAGCCAATAAGCTACCCCTGGAAGGCATCCGAGTGGCCGACTTCTCCTGGTTCGCGGCCGGCCCTGCCTGCACCGAGGTACTGGCCAATCACGGCGCGGAGGTCATCCGCATCGAATCGCAGGTGCGCGTCGACGGCCTGCGCGCCCTTCACCCCCAGCCCGAGGGCAAGTACGGCCTGAACACGGGAGGCTGGTACAACAACGTCAACGCCAGCAAGCTCTCCATCACCCTCAACATGAGGCACCCAAAGGGGCCGGACATAGCCCTCCGCCTCATAGCCGCCAGCGACATCGTCGCCGAGAACTACACCCCCGGCACGCTGGAGAAGTGGGGCTTCACCTACGAAAAGCTGCGGCAGGTGAAGCCGGACATTATCATGCTGCGAGAGCCCATGCAGGGCGGCGATGGCCCCCATGCCAACTTCGGCGGCTTCGGGGCGGTCATCTCCCCCCTGGCGGGCATCAGCCATCTCACCGGCCCCTCCGACCGGCCGCCGGTGGGCATGGGCACCCACTACACCGACTACGTGATCAACCCCGGCCACGCCGTCATCGCCACCCTGGCCGCTCTGCGCCACCGCAACCGCACGGGCAAGGGGCAGCTCATCGAGGTGGCCCAACTGGAATCCTCCGTCTCCGTCATCGGACCCGCCCTCATGGACTATGCCGTCAACGGCCGTGTGCAGAACCGGCAGGGCAACCGCCTGGCCCACGCCGCTCCGCACGGCGCTTTCCGCTGCCAGGGCGATGACCGCTGGTGCGTCATCGCCGTGTTCAGCGACGACCAGTGGCGGGCCCTCTGTCGGGCGATGGGCGACCCCCAGTGGTGCCGGGAGGAGCGGTTCGCCACCCTTCAAGGTCGCAAGGAGAACGAGGACGAGCTGGAGCGACTGGTGGAGGGCTGGACCAGCGCGAGGACAGCCGAGGAGGTGATGGAGACCCTCCAGGCGACGGGCGTGCCCGCCGGCGTCGTTCAGAACGCCCAGGACGTGCTGGAGAACGACCCTCACCTCAGAGAGCGCGGCCACTACGTCTACCTCGATCACCCGGAGGCCGGCCGCACCGCCTACGATGGCCCCGGCTTCCGCCTGTCGAGGACGCCGGGCAGGCTCCGCTCGCCGGCGCCCTGCCTGGGCCAGCACACCGAGTACGTCTGCAAGGAAGTCCTCGGGATGGATGACGAGGAGATAGCCCAACTGGTGATAGATAGCGTGCTGATGTAGCCTTGTTGCTCTGATTCTCTTAGGAAGGGGATGCCCCATGGCCCTTGTTGACGGTGGTGATCTGGTGGCCCGCTGCCTCAAGCAGGAA
>CAZXAF010000224.1:0-2865 GCA_964638905.1 uncultured Dehalococcoidia bacterium | reverse complement strand
TTCCTGGTCTGAGCCCGAGCCCGAGGTTGAGCCCGAGACCGAGGCTGAGCCCGAGACCGAGGCTGAGCCCGAGGTTGAGCCCGAGGTTGAGCCCGAGGTCGAGCCCGAGGCCGAGCCCGAGGTTGAGCCCGAGGTCGAGCCCGAGGCCGAGCCCGAGGCCGAGCCGGAGCTCGAGGCTGAGCCCGAGGTTGAGGCCGAGGCCGAGGCCGAGCCGGAACCCGAGAACGGAGACAAGCCATGAAGGACCTCATCGAGTACATGGCCCGAGCGATCGTTGAGAACCCGGATGAGGTGGTGGTGACCGAGGAGGAGGAGGAGGACCGGATCGTCTACCACCTGCGGGTGTCCGAGTCGGACATGGGCAGGGTGATAGGCAAGGAGGGGCGCATCGCAAACGCCATGCGCACCGTGCTCAGAGTGGCCGCCATCCGCAAGGGAACCAGGGCGGTACTAGAGATCGGATAAGGGCCCGACTGCCTCACTCCTCCGATAGCCGGCCCTCCCAAGCCCACGTGCTAGAGGCCCATCCGCCTCCAGCGTAGGTAGCGGCAATCAGTTATGTCTCGCCCCCAGGAAAATGTTCACCAGGGATATGTAGCCGTCGGCCGCATACTTGGCCCCTGGGGCCGCCGAGGCGACCTGAAAGTGGAACCCCTGACCGACTTCCCAGAACGATTTGCGATCGGCTGCAGCCTGTACGTAGACGGTGTCGCCCATGCTATCGAGGGCTCTCGCTGGCAAAAGGGGAAGGTCTACGTCAAGCTTTCGGGCATCGACAGCACCGCCGCCGCGGCGGCTCTGGGCCAGCGTCTTCTGGAGGTGCCGGAAGAGGAGCTGAGGCCCCTATCGGAAGGCGAGTACTATCAGTTCCAGATACTGGGGCTGGAGGTGCGCACCACCGAAGGCCAGCCGCTGGGCAAGGTGTCCCAGATCCTGAGCACCGGCAGCAACGACGTCTTCGTGGTGCACGGCGAGAGAGGCGAACTGCTCATCCCGGCGCTGAACGACGTGATCAAGGTGATAGACCTGGAGGAAGGCTGGATGGAGGTGGAACTGGTGGAAGGTCTTCTACCTCCCGCCAAGAAGGAAAAGGGGGGCCTTCCTTGACGGCGTCAGGCAGTCGTATCTATAATTGCACTGCCAAGGGGATATAGCTCAATTGGGAGAGCGCGGCGTTCGCATCGCCGAGGTTGCGGGTTCGAGTCCCGCTATCTCCACCATTGCGAAGGATCGTGGAGGTAGGGGTCAAGGGCAAGGATCTTGACCCCTAGCTCTTCTCACTGAGTCATCGAAGGGTGCCCCTGTAGCTCAGTGGACAGAGCAGCGGTTTCCTAAACCGCGTGTCGTCGGTTCGAGTCCGGCCAGGGGCCCCAGATTCGATTGCGCCCCGTCTGAGCCCCAAACAAAACCGCACAAACCGCGTGTCATCGCCCTCCCCCAGAAAGGGAGAGCGATGCGAGCAACAACACAGACTACCTGGCTGGCCGTCAGCTGCCGCTTCAAGCCGATGCCCTAGCCACGGAAGCCCTAAGAAGAGAAGATGCGCTCCGGATACACTAGGACGGTCTCGCCTTTGCCCAGACAAAAAGAGGGCAGGGAGAGCCGGCCTGGCAATACCATCTCCCTGACCTCAAGCACGTCGGGTCGTCGCACCCCCCCGAGCGCTGACTGGCATTCTCCGCCGTTGCGTCGCCTTCATCAAGACGGAGAATACCCATATGTCCTCGATGATCCTCACTGCCGTGGCGTCCAAAGAGAGGGCCTTCGGGGGTGCGGCCGTGAAAGCTCCCTCGGTGCCAGGGGTGGGCATTTCCCTAACTCGCGCACGGCAAGACTTCCGCTGATGCCCTTCCGCCTTGTAGCACGATGCTCGCCTTAAACGTCTATGAATTTGGGTAGACAAGGAGCAGCCAGGGCCGTTTGGCAAGGGAGTGAGTCGAAGTGGTGCCCAGCAAGGACAGTGAACTAAGCGACCAGCGTGAAGATGAAGACCCCACGGACGACGTGGTGCAATGGGCCAAGGACAGGATGGCAGCCGTCTCCGAGACCACGCCCGGCAAAATGGGACCTCCTCAGTACGGCAAGCCCGATTCGGAACCTCAGCCGCTTGACTCGGAATCCACGCCCAACGAGGTTGAGACTGCTCCGCCGACCAAGCTCAAGCGGCAGGCCAGGATCCTCGTCTTAGCTCTTGACGAGAGCGCTGCTGAGCAGGGCCAGGCCTATTTATTCGACGACAGCCAGGACGCGGCCCACTTCATTGAATCCATCGTCGAGAGCGGCCTGCATCCGAACCGTGTCATTGTCTTCCAGGGCACACCATTGGACATCAAAGTGACCTATCGCACCGTCGTCACCATCGACGAACCGGGGCACCAGCCGACCGTAGTGCGTGGGCAACCTGATCCAGGGACTGTACCAGAAACTGTACCAGAGCCTGAATCATCCCCATAGCCGCCGGCCGAGTACTGGCCAGTGAGGTCAGCCATTGACGGAAATGGAGGGCGATGTCCAGCGTTCAGGCCCTGGAGGGAGCGGACCTTGGCCGGTTACGGGGTCGGCATCCTCTTAGCCTGCGGCTACCCTTTCCCTCGCCCTGACACCTTGGCAGCCGTCAGATGCTCTTCTTTGCCGGCAGCTCGGGTGGGAGCCGCAAGCATCTCCTCACCCCGCCTTTCCACCAACCTCAAAAACGCCTTCACTACCTCGGGGTCGAACTGGCTGCCGGCACCACGCTCTAACTCCGCTATCGCGCCCTCTCTACTCATCCCCTGTCGATAGGCTCGCTGGTGGATCATGGCGTCAAAAGCATCCACCACACTCAGGATGCGCGCCTCCAGCGGTATCTTTTCACCAGACAGGCCA
>CAZXAF010000223.1:0-2878 GCA_964638905.1 uncultured Dehalococcoidia bacterium | reverse complement strand
CGGGTGAACCTGCGGGATGCCTACGCCCGCCCGGAGCGAGGTGAGATGTGGCTGGTGGGCGCTCACATAGGGCCGTACGCTGCTGCCGGCCGCTTCAACCACGAGCCCGGTAGACGCCGCAAGCTCCTTCTCCACCGAAAGCAGATCGTTGAGCTGGGGCGCGAGGTGGAGGAGAAAGGCCTGACGCTTGTGCCCCTGCGCCTCTATCTCAAGAGGGGGCGAGCCAAGGTGGAGCTGGCCCTGGCCCGCGGCCGCCGCCGCTACGACCGCCGACAGGCGATCGCCCGGCGGGAGGCGGAGCGGGAGATGCGGCGAGCCCTGCGGCGTCGCGGCTAGGGGTTGACAGCCCGTGTGGTATAATAAGGTGGATTCGCCAGATCCCTGTGGGGACGAAAGGGTTCGACAGGGAAGGTTGAGTCTGGATTGCAGGCCGAGGTAGCCATCGCCCTCGTAAAACAGGTGGCAAAAAGTAACTGGCGAACCTGAATTCGCACTGGCCGCCTAATCTAGGCGGACCACGTCGACTCTGACCTCTCCTCGATGGGTTGGGGATCGGCGCCGTAATGTCGAGGTGCGGCAGCTCGGACGCCGATGAGGGTTGTCAAAGACGCATCGGCTGGCCCGGCGATACTCTGTCGGTGGAGGTACGGCGGGTGAGAACAAAACGCCGACTAAGCTTGTAGCATATCCAGGGTGGTCTTCTTCTGGACGGGGAGTTCGATTCTCCCCCGTCTCCACCAAGATCGTGCGTGACTGGGAGCCCAAGGGCTCCCGTTCTGTTTATGTCCTCGCTCTCAGGATGGGCACTTCGCCCCCGCTCGGTTGCGGGAGTGGCAACGCCTGTGATATAGGGGCTACATGCAGCAGAGTGTCTTGGTCACCTACCTCGGCCTGCGCTCCTGGGCCCCGTTGAGCAGTGATGCTGGTTCAGCATAAGTGGCTGGTCCTGGGGGCGGCGGTCTTTGGCCTGTTCATGGCCATCCTCGATTCCTCCATCGTCAACATCGCCATTCCCACTATCCAGCGCGATCTCGACACCGACATCGATACCGTCACCTGGGTGCTGAACGCCTATAACCTGGTGTTCGCCGTGCTGCTGATCCCCGTTGGTCGCCTGGCGGACAGGATCGGCCGCAAGAGGCTGTTCCTGGTGGGCATCACCGTCTTCTCGCTTTGCTCCCTGGGTGCCGGCCTGTCCGGGCGGATCGAGATGCTCATCGCCTGGCGCGCCGTTCAGGCCATCGGCGCAGCGATCATGGTCCCGGTGAGCCTGGCCATCGTTACTCTGGCCTTTCCGGCCCACCAGCGCGGTCTGGCACTGGGCATATGGGGTGGCATGGCGGGGGTGGCGGGAGCGGTGGGCCCCACGCTGGGCGGGATCCTCACCGAATACGTTGGCTGGGAGTGGATCTTCTTTATCAACGTTCCAGTGGGGCTAGTGGGAGTGCTAGTGGCCCTGGTCATCCTACGGGAATCCAGGGATCCGGAGGCGAGGCATGGCATGGACCCGGTGGGGACGGTTGCGCTCTCCATCTCCCTGTTCACGCTCACTTTCGCACTCATCCGCGGTCAGGATGTCGGATGGTCCTCGCCCCTCATCACTGGGCTGCTTGCCACATCGGCGGCATTCGGGGCGCTTTTCGTTCTGGTGGAGAGTACCGTCAGTTACCCCATAGTCGATCTGCGCATGCTGCGTGACAGGACATTTGCCTCTGCCAACGTCTTGATCCTCTTGTTTGGCCTGGGCTTCTTCGGTGGGCTTTTCTTTCTCATCCAGTACCTCACAGTTGTGGAGGGCTACTCGGCGCTGAGGTCGGCGTTCGCCATCACGCCGTTCGCGGCATGCACTATGCTTACGGGGCCGCTGGCTGGGCGCGCGACGGATCGCATAGGGCCACGCCCTATGGTGATAGTGGGGGTGCTCTTCTTCGGCGCTGCCCTGTTCTCCTCATCGTATCTGACGGGCGAGATGCCGTATCCGCAGATAGCGTGGCGCCTCGTGCTCGCCGGCATCGGAGCGGGGCTGATCTTCGCTCCCCTGACCAGCGCTGTGATGGGCACGCTAGAGGGCAGAAGGGTAGGTGTGGGCGCCGGAGTGTTCAATACCGCCAGGCAGGTAGGGTTCACCCTGGGGTTGGCCATCCTGGTGGCCGTGTTCGTCGCTGCCCTGCCCTCGCGCATAGCCGCAGCTCAGGAGGAGGCGGTGACCCTGGTCGAGCAGTCCAACCTGCCGGCGCCTGCCAAGGACGGCATCATCGAAGGGCTCCGCAGCGCGCCAGCGGAGGGGATGGAGGAGGCGGTGCGGTCGGGCACAAAGCCGACCGTCGACCTCTACGCTCAGGTGAAGGAGACAGTCGGCGCGGAACTCGCCGATCCCCTGAAGCCAACCCTTGACGAGTTGTCGCAGCAGATACAAGCCATCTTCGCCAAGAAGACCGCCAGCGCCTTTGGCCGATCGTTCGTGGTGGCGGCGATCTTCGTCTGGGCGGGCCTCCTGGGCGCGCTCCTACTGAGGCGAGCGCCGGTGGCGGGCCCGCGTCCGCCGGCCGGGGAGCCCAGGGCGGGTGTAGGCTAGCGCTGCCCCTTCGGTCGGCTGCCTCACCGCAGCCGCGGCGTCTTCCGTCCGATAGCCTGACGGCCCCCCGCCGCTGATGAACTCCCCGCCTCGTCCATGATGGCGGCGGCCCACGTTGCCCGAAACGAATTTCGGGAAAATCGCCAATCATGCCGAACGGTTTCGTAGCAGTTTTGCTTTTTATCTGCTCTTCAGGCCCCGAAGGTATTGACAAATGTTATGGAAGGGTGTATAGCATGCACGTCTCCTAGCGGCAGAAGGTGATTTGGCCGCTCCCTGCCGGACGGGAGCGAGTTCCGGGGA
>CAZXAF010000222.1:0-2940 GCA_964638905.1 uncultured Dehalococcoidia bacterium | reverse complement strand
CCTCGTTCTTGAGCAACACCATCCCCTCCGCTGCCGCCTGGCGGGCCAGGGCGCGATGCTCCGGCTTGTCAACGGCTCTTTCCGAGCGGTCCAGCGGATCCTCAAAGGCACCCGATTTGACGATGACGCCCAACAGGCGGCGCACGCTCTCGTCAATGGTCGCTTCGTCCACCTCCCCGGCGTGGAAGGCTCGAAGCAACTTCTCACCTCGCCACACGGGTGGGCCTGGCATCTCCAGATCGAGGCCGGCGTTCACGGAAGCGGCGGTGCTCTTGGTGCCAAACCAGTCCGACATGACGAGACCCTCGAACCCCCACTCCCTCCTCAAGATGTCCGTCAGGGTGTAGGGATTCTCGCTGGCGTAGGTGCCGTTGACCTGGTTGTAAGAGGCCATCACCGACCAGGGGTGGGCCTCTTGAACCGCCGCTTTGAAGGGCGGCAGGTAGATCTCTCGCAAGGCACGTTCGCCAACTTCGGAGCTGATGGTATTCCTCTGGAACTCGGAGTCGTTGCAGACGTAGTGCTTAATGGCCGTGCCCACGTTCTGGCTCTGCACCCCCCTGACAAACGCCACCGCCATGCGGGCCGACAGATAGGGGTCTTCGGAATAACATTCGAAGTTTCGGCCATTCAGCGGGGAGCGGTGGATGTTGACCGTGGGGGCCAGCAGGATGTGGGCCCCCTTGGTCCTGGCCTCTTCGCCCAGGGCCTGACCGACACGCTCCACCAGCTCCGTGTTCCAGGTGGAGGCCAGGGCGATGCCAACCGGGAAGCAGGCCGACGTCAGCCCCCCGGCGAAGCTCCCGCCGCCCCGGGCGCCGTAGGGACCATCGGTCACTTTGATGGCCGGGATGCCCAGCCTTTCCACGGGCGTGGTGTACCACATCGTCGAGCCAGCGAGCATGGCCACCTTTTCCTCAATGGTCATAAGACCAAGCAGTTCCTCGATCAGTTCTTTCACGTCTTCCTCCCAGCTAGGCTCACGGCAAGGTCAAATGACAACGAACAGAAAGGATTTACCGAATTGGCGGCGTTGGATTCGTTGAATCCTCGACATTCGTTGTTATATTGGATTCCGCCGACCGCTTAGCTCCTATCAGTATCTTAATCGTTTCATCGCATACTGCATTATAACACGATGCTTCTCTTGATGCAAGCACACGCGGCGCTAAACCGCCGCGCTGAGAGAACAAAGCCCCCTTCGGGGGCTGGAATCCAGCCTGTAGGGCTTCGTTCTTTTAGCGCGGGGCCTTCAGCGCTAGTCCGGCGACTCGCCACCGGTTGTGGGCAACGTCCCCGGCCAGAGGGCGATGTCGCTCTGGTAACGCGGCAGCAGCTCGTGCTCGTCCTGGTACTGGCTGACGATGCCGATGATACCGTAGATTTCGCCTTTTTCCACCCAGGGCCGCTCGATGCCCGTCGCTTCCTTGAGGTAGACTTCGGCTTCCCCGCTGCCGTCGTCCAGGTACAGTGCACTTTCCGCCCAGCCCGTGATCTCGCCGACAACCCGGACCAGCAACCCCTCGTAGGTTTCACCCACCTCTCCCGTCTTGATCAGAGTCGGCTCCAGCGGTCCGCCTTCGCCCAGGAGATGGATGTCTCCCGGCCCGGCGACCCGGATCTCCCGCTCACCGTAATAGTCCCAGAGTTGGCCGGTGATTCGCACCCTGTCCCCCTCAGAGAGCACGGGGCAATCCCCCTCCCGCAAATAGACCAGCGTCCCCGCCGTAGTGTCCTGCACATAGAAGGTCTGCTCGTCAAAGATGCCTGGCGGGGCGGTCACCTGGCCCTCGATAGTGACTATCGCCTCCTGGGCCATTGTCTTCGTCTCGGCGATGGTCACGACAACCGGGCCCGGCGGCGGGGGAGGGCTGCGGCGGGGGTGGTTGGGGGCGCCCAGGGTCACGGCGTAGTCGGCCGTCCAAGGGCCGCCGCCGTCCACGGCGCGGCTGAAACTGCGGTCGTAGCCCGGACTGTGGGTGTAGTGGTATTCGTCGGCCACCGTCCCGTCAGGACGTACTAGGCGCACCCAATCCTCGTCGTTGTTCAGGGAGACGCCGCTGTCCTTTTTGAAGAAGACGAGGAACCCGCCCGGCGGGATGATCTGGTCGGCGGGGATGGTGTAGGGGCCGCTGCCTCCTTCAGCCACGTCGTCGAGCTGCCAGCCGCCCAGGCCCACCACGGCCGGGCTGGCATTATACAGCTCGATCCACTCGTCGTTGTAATCGGCCGTGCCATCGTTATCCCAGTCCACGCTGTGCGGAGCGGGCATGAACTCGTTGAGCAGGACTGCGTCCGCTGGCGCTACCCCTTCCACCCATAGGGGACTGGTGTAGGCGGTGTCGCCGTCGGCCTGGGTAGCCTTCACGAGGTAGAAGTGTCCCGCCACACCGGGCGCCGTGGGCGTCCAGGTGTACATGGCGGCTCCGGAGAAGCTGGCGTTGGCCACGACCAGCCCTCTGTCGAATAGCTCCAGCGTCACGCTCTCCCCGTCGGGATCAACCACGTGCACGGAAAAGGTGATGGCCGGTGCTTTGGGGATCATGGAGCCCATCCAGGCATCACCCGCGCGCAGGGCCAGAGCCAGATTGCGGTCCTCGGTGGCGAAGGTGCGCCGCGCCCGCAATGATTCCAGGACAGCTTCTTTGGTCAGTGCTGATGCAACGACCCCGGTGCGATGAGGGGTATCAGCGCCCCAATCGGGCGTCTCGGTATCGCCGTTGTTGGTCGCGCCCACGTGCCAGCCGGCATAGAGGCTACGCAGGTAAGCGCCCTCGAAGGTGAAGTACTGGTTTCTGCTACCGTTTCCCACCTCCTGGAGGACAATGGTCGCGTCGGCGGCCGAATCGTAGGCGAAGTCGTTGAAGTCACTGTCAGGGAAGGGATGATTGAACTGGGCAATGGCTCCCGGCTGGGTGGTGAGCCAGGTATAGATCTCTC
>CAZXAF010000221.1:0-2944 GCA_964638905.1 uncultured Dehalococcoidia bacterium | reverse complement strand
CCTCAGCGCTGGCGCCAGATAGCTAGAGAGCCTGCCTGAGAAGCAGGAGATCTATCGGCTGGCGACCAGCGTCGGCAGGTGCGCCGGATTGTCAATCACGGAGTCGGCGGCTCGACTCCGCCCCTCGGCACCAGACAAGCCTGAAATCTCCTTCAACGTGCCCCGAATAGTCTACGTCTTGGGCCCTTCTTGCATGGGCGAACACAGGTTGACCTAGTTGCTCCAGGCTCTAGAATACACACTGATAACTCGCGTTCAGCAAAGCCCGGTTAAGAGAGGTTGGCCGATGAAAGCCGCCATCGTTCATTACAGCTGCCCGCCGGTCATAGGCGGGGTAGAGATCGTGATGGACCTGCAGGCCAGGTTCCTGGCGCGGGAGGGATTCGAGGTGACCATCGTGGCCGGTCGCGGGACCCAGATGGACGGTATCAGGGCCGCTATTCTTCCCGAGCTCTCCTCCGAGTACCCACCTTACGCCAAGATGGAACCGCAGCTCAGAGTGGGCGAGGTACCGGACGAGTTCTCCGCTCTCAAGGACAGGATCAGGGAGAAGCTGCGACCCCTTCTTGCTAGCGCTCAATCTTGCATCGTCCACAACCTTCTCACCATGCACCTCAATCTTGCTGCTACCGCCGCCCTGGCTGAGTTGGCCGCCGAGAAGACGAGCCACTACCTCGCCTGGACTCACGACGCTACCTATCTCGACCCCGACTGCACTATCCCTCACTACGGCTACCCCTGGGATATCCTTCGAAGGCCTGTGTCCGGCGCGACCTATGTGGCCAACAGCGATTTCCGACGCAAGAACCTGGCCAAGCTCTTCGGCGTTGCCGCCTCTCGCATCACGGTGGTTCCCAACCCGGTGGATCTACCCTTCTGGCTTGCCCTGTCAGAGACCGGTCGCTGGCTGCACCAGAAGCTTCGTTTGTGGGACCAGGAACTCGTCCTCTTCACCCCCACCCGCGTGTCGCGCACCAAGAACATCGACCTGGGCATCGACATTCTCCCTGAACTCAAGAAGCTGGTGGGAAAGGTCAAGCTACTGGTCACCGGTGCTCCCGACCCTCATGCCCCGGAGTCTATCGCTCAGCTTCAGGGCCTACGGCGAAGGGCCAAAGAGCGGGGCGTGGCCAAAGACGTTATCTTCCTGAGCACGATGACCTCCCCTGATGGCACGCCCCTGACCCGCCCGCGAGAGGTGGTACGAGACGTCTACACTCTGGTGGACGCCGTCTTCCTTCCCAGCCGTTACGAAGGCGCCTCCCTCCCCCTGCTGGAGGCTGGTCTCCTGAGGCTGCCTGCTATCTGCTCCGATATCGAGGTCTTTCAGGAGGTAGCGGGGAAGGGCAACGCACTCTTCGTGTCCCTCAAGGAGCGGCCGGAGGTCATCGCCAGCAAGATCGTGGAGTTCGTCCGCTCCATCCCTACGGCGGGCCTGTATCGGCGCGTCCTCGGTGATTCTGTTTGGGAGACGACTGCCAACAGGCGTTTCATCCTTCGTGTGCTGCGTGGGCGAAGGTGAGGGTTGGTTAAGTACTGTCGTGTCCTGAGCTGACTCTGCCAGACCTCTGACCGAAAACAAGAACCTCATCGGACGGCCTCCCCTCCGTGTTCCAGTCTGACCCAGAGGATAGGGCTGGCAGGGGATTTCAGCTCGTAGCGGGCCAGCGGCCTACCACCGATACCTTCAGGCGGCCGCGGGCGGCTAGAACCTCGACCCGTGTGCGGGTGCCACGGCGGGAGAAGAGAAGGTCGGCGCTGCCTTGGCCCACTTTCAAGTTCCTCACCTGAACGTTGTCCAGCCAGTAGGGGAGGCGCGGGCGCACGATGAGCAGTTCGCCCTCGGGGGCGTTGGGAGCCAAGCCGAGGATCGCCTGAAGGATAAGGGGGAAGGTGCCGGCGGCCCAGGCTTGTGGGCGGCAGGCCACGGGATACGGGACGGGCGTGTACTGGATGGAGCGCGCACTGCCAGCGTACAGTTCCGGTAGGCGGTAGTGGGTGAAGGAGCGGGCGGCGTCGAACAGGGCGGTCGCCACCTCGTTCAGCTCGTCAGCGAATCCGTATTTCCTGAAGCCCATGGCGATGATGGAGTTGTCGTGGGGCCAGACGGTCCCCAGATGGTACCCCAGCGGGTTGAAGCGGTTGGAGGCGAAACTAAGGGTGCGGATGCCCCAGCCGCTGAACATGTCGTTGCGCATCAGCACATCGGTAACCGCCGATGCCAGCCGCCGCTGGACGATCCCCGTCCAGAGGGCCTGTCCCGGGTTGGAGGTGATGGCGGCCACCTGATGGTTGTCGCCGTCCAGGGCCAGGGCAAAGAAGTTGCTATCCTCCAGCCAGAAGTCGCGGTTGAAGCGCCGCTTAAGCTGGGCCGCCTCACGCCTCAACCGTTGGGCGAGTTCCTCATCTCCCAAGGCGGCGAAGACAGACGCCAGTTTCTCCTTGGCGGCGTAGACGTAGCCCTGCACCTCCACCAGGGCGATGGGCGGCTTGGCGAGGGTGCCATCGGCGTTGATGATCCCGTCGGGCGAGTCCTTCCAGCCCTGGTTGAGCAGGCCGGCGGCCGAACGTGCTTCGTACTCTATGTAGCCGTCGCCATCGATATCAGCCAGGGCATCGATCCAGTGGAGGGCGGCTCGCAGGTTGCGTTCCAGCGTTCGCAGCAGCTCCAGGTCGGCCGTCCAGGCGTAGTATTCCCCCGCGAGCAGGAGGAAGAGGGGAGTGGAGTCGATGCTGCCATAGTAGGGTGAGAAGGGTAGCTCGCCGGTGGCCGTCATCTCATCCTGACGCCACTCGTGAAGGATCTTGCCTGGCTCCTCGTCGCGCCAGGGGTCGACCTTCTTGCCCTGCCAGCGGGCCAGCATCTTGAGAGAATGGCGGGCGATCTCCGGCTTGTATGCCAATGTTTGCATGGCCACGATAGCGCTGTCTCGGCCGAAGAAGG
>CAZXAF010000220.1:0-2960 GCA_964638905.1 uncultured Dehalococcoidia bacterium | reverse complement strand
TCCTCCGGCATCACCTCGGCCGGCGCGTCGCGGAAGTCCGTGAGCAGTCCGAAGTAGAGGTTCGGGTCGTGGTTCGCCAGGAAGCGTATCTCCAGTGCCTCCAGCAAATCCTCGATGCCCTCCGGGTCGGTGAAGAGGGTAGGCACGACGACGAGCGTACGCAGGTCAGATGGTATCCCCCGCGAGAAGTCGAGCCGTGGCAGCGTATCGGGCTTGACGAGAAGCGTCGCCAGCCAGTTCACGACTGCGACGCCGAGCGAGCTGGCGCAAAAGAGGACGAGCGCGCCGAGTGGCAGCAGTCCCCAGCCTCCGGCGCCGAAGGCGACCGCCTGCAGCAGCACGCCGAGCGTCACGGCCGCGGCGATCAGCCAAATCGAGCCGACATAGAGGAGGAGCGGCATGCGGCCCGCCGCTCGCCGGAGTTGCTCGAAGGGCGAGACGCGGACCTGGGCGGCGCGCTCGAAGAGCGGCACGCCCCGGTCGATCAAGTAGTATCCGACGTGAGCCGTCCGGTCCTGGGCGCCGGCCTGCATCTGTGCGGCCGCGCCCAGATCTATGGCTTTCTGCGCTACTTCCTGCTCCGGGAGGCCGCCCCGGCGGGCCGTGCGCTCGACGACGTGCCGGTAGCGGTCGCGCGTAGCGAAGTCCATCTGGCTGTAGACGCCGGCCGGGTCGTTGCGGAGCGTGGCCTCGACGACGCTCGTCGTCTCGACGAACTCGCGCCAGTCAGTCGCGTCGAGGACACGGAGGCTACCGATGCTGTTGCTGATCGAAACCTGGTCCTCCGCCTGCTGCTGGCCCTCAAGCTGGGTCAGCCGCTCGATCGTCAGGCTCATCTCGGTGAGCCGCTGCTCCAGCCAGGTGAGCGGCATCGCCTGCGCGGGTCCCTGGCCCTGGAGCCGACGCGCGAGCTCGGCTACAAAGGCGCTGGACATCTGGGGGGCAGACCGCGCCATGTCCCCGAGCGTGAGGATCAGGCTCGCGGGTGCCTTCTCTGCCGCCTCGATCATCCGCTCGGCCCAGTGGTTCGCCTGACTGCACGCGAGCCGCGACGCGGCGATGCGGGCGGCGACGCGGCGGAGGTTGTTGATCAGTGCCAGGCGTAGCATGATCGGGATCGCCCAGAGCTCGCCCAGCTTCAGCGGCTTGATGGTCTGGTAGGCGTGGACGAAGGCGCTCAAGCTGCCCGCGTCGACGCGGCCGTCGCCATGGGAGACGAGCTCAAGCGCGATGTCATAGACGACGGGGTAGCCAGCCGAAGGGCCGCTAAGCAGCCGCGGGAGCTCCCGGCTGTAGCCCTTGGGCAGGTGGGCCCGGGCTGCCCGTATTTGTTCCTCGATGAGGTAGAAGTTGTCGCCCAGCCACTCGACGGCGGGAGTGACACGAAGCTCGCCTTCCCCCTCGTCGGTGATGAGGCGGTAGGCATTGAGGAGGACGCACTCGTTCTCGCTGAGCTGCGGGAGCAGAAGATCCGGCCCTCGCTTCTCATCAACGACGTGCTTCGCCGCGAGCGCCTTCGCGTGCTCCTTGAGTTGCTCGAGGCTGAGCAGCTCGGCGCGCAGCGGCTGATCATCGCCGCCCCATGCGGGCTCGACCCCGCGACCGTGGCGGCGGCCCCAGATGGCGCGGATGGCGCTGCGAAAGCTCCTGCTACCAGTGTTCAAGCCGGTCCGTCCTCTCTGGCCTTGACCAACCCCCGATTGCATAATGAGGCGCAGTCCGGCGAGCCGCAAGATGCAACGGCCCTCCCTCGCTTCTTATTGGCGTCTGGAAGGCGCGATTCTGGTCGCTGTGGGGTGCCCCTAGGGAGGAGCCGTGCCAGCCTTGGGGCGTCTTGTGCCCAAGAGCCTGCCTGAAAAAGCAGGAGGCCGCCCTTCGGCGGCCTTCGCTACGCGTGCATTGTAACGTCTTGCTCGGGGTGGAGCGGGAGACGGGAATCGAACCCGCGACAACCTGCTTGGAAGGAACAAGGTCACTCCCAAAACAGGCCTAATTGTTAACGACTTAGATTCAGAAATCGGGGTGGATCCGGGAGTGTTGGAGCGCGAGCGCGCTAGCCAGCTCTCATCGCAGGCGCTCACCCATCCGGTCAGCCGGGCTGAACCGCTCGTGGGCCCGCGCGTCCGCCTGTTGCCTTAGTCCTCTGACTCCATGCCCAGAACGCTACCGTTGGCAGCGTCAACCTTCACGTCTTTGTCTCCTACGTCCACGTTGAAGACCAGCTTGCCCTGGTAGTGCTCCAGATCGACCTCCCCCACCGGGCCGGAGGCTGCGCCCTGGGCTGCGGCTACGGCCTGCTCGAGCGTGATTCCCGCTTGAGGCAGCAGGTCCTTGCCGTCGTCCAACACGCCACTCTGCTGTTATTCTGCCGAATCGTCCGCCTCGTTCTGATCCCCGGACTGCTCCTGGATGTTGTCAGTGTCGGGTCCCTTCGCGCTCTCGATGGCGTCGTCGGCCTCGTTCTGGTCGCCACACTCTTCCTCGATGACGTCGTCATCGGCTTCATCAGCGGCGTTCTCGATGGCGTCGTCCCCGTCGTCCTGCTCGTCACAAGTCTGGACGGCAGGCGTGGGGGTGTTACCGCTGGCCGAGGTGAAGTGGGCGGTCAGAGTCACCGCTGCGCCGGCTAGCGCCATCACCGCCACCAGGGCTATCACCCAATAGACTCGCTTTCCGATAGTCACCGTACCCTCCTCCTTCTCGAAACTGCTGTCTTACACACTTAGGCTAGGGCATCCGCATTAAGCCGCCGTGAAGTCAGCATTAAGAATGGCTGCTCCTAATAGCTGATAAGGTCGAGATGGCCGCCCGGAAACTCCTCCCGGACCACCCCTACCCCCGGGCAGTAGTATTTGAACCCGGTCATCTCCTCTTGCCCGCGACCCGCAAGCCGGCGAAGGCGAGTGCAAGCACTCCGGGGACGGCGAGGACCACGGGCAGCACGCCGCCAGGGTTCAGGG
>CAZXAF010000219.1:0-2961 GCA_964638905.1 uncultured Dehalococcoidia bacterium | reverse complement strand
AAGATGCGCCCATTACAATATCTGCTGGCATCTTTGCTGAGACGGCCAAGTTCCCCCTGTATCAGGCTGTTGAGCAGGCCCGCAAGGCCCTGGAGGATAAGGCTAAGCGACGCCAGGCTCGACGCCTAGTTCACGGTGAAGAGAGGGTGGACACGGTGAAGGATGCCATCCACTTTCTTGAGACCACCCTGAGTTGGGAGGAGTTCAAGAGAGCGGAAGAACTGGCTCTGAATCTGGCACAAATGGTGGACGTTGGCATCCGCGGAGACGGAGAGAAGGCCGCCACTGCGCCCCACGCTCTAATCCAACTGCTGGCCGCGGTCGCTAGACAATACATGGCGGAGGGAGGCGATGTGATCTCAGGCCGCCTGCCCTATGGTCGGTGGATGCCGCTGCTCGCTTATGGACTCCGCCGGATGGTGGATCGAGCTCTGGCTGCGAACATCGCACTGCGACAGAGGATTATGGAGCTTGCTGGAGATACACTGGACCTGACGCGCGCTGAAGGTGCGGCGCGATGGTGCACTATTCGCTTTCTCGGCCTGCCAGTGCGCTGGGCCGAGTTCCTAATTCGCAAAGGAGGAGGGTAAACATGGCACAAGATCGTCGAGCAGGAAGGGGAGGGCGGGGTGGCGACCGTCCTCAAACGCCGGTGCCCAGCCGGCAAGAGATTGAACAGATCATTGGGGGCGATGTCGAGAAACTCGTTACCTGGGCAGATTCCCTAGGGCGTGGACTGGCTCACAATGAGCGACTGACCACGTCACAGGTACGCGGCTTCTTCGGCGCCGTACGCCAGATCGAAGCCGAAGTAGGGTCGAGCGAGAGAGAACTTGGGGATTCCACCCATCGCAAGCTGGTGCTCCTCAAACCCAAACTCGCTTACCAGGCGCAGCGAGAGATTGACAATCGCAAGGGCGAAGGGGTCTTGCGACTCAAGGAAGTGCTCGCGCCGGCCATTGAACTGGTTGGCCGCGATGCCACGCGCTTCCGTCGCTTCGTTGAGTTCTTTGAGGCCATTTTGGCCTACCACAAAGCCGCCGGCGGGCGGGAATCATAGGAGGGGTTGACAATGACTGAGTATATCAAACTTCTGGGACGGGTCTTTGTGACCGGCGACATCCGGGCTGTCACCGGTCTCCATGTGGGTGGTGCGCCTGCCGGGCTGGCCATCGGCGGATTGGACAATCCGGTGATTCGTGATCCTTTGACGCGCCAGCCGTACATTCCGGGCAGTTCGCTCAAGGGCAAGATGCGTTCGCTGGCAGAGCGGGCCCGGGGTTTCGATGTGGGCGATGACCGCCAGGTTCAGAGGATTGGCCAAGTCCGGATACACGTGTGCCAAGACGCGGCGGCGTACGCTCAGTGCGATGTGTGCCAGGTCTTTGGCCTGCCTGGAGAGATGAAGCACTCCACCCCCACGCGGCTTGCTGTGCGTGACGTCTTTCTGGATCCAGGTAGCCTGGATGGTGCGCAGACAGACTTCTTGTCCACCGAGATCAAGTGGGAAGCCTCGATTGACCGCATCACGTCCGCAGCCCTTCCACGCCAGATTGAGCGAGTGCCGGCAGGTGCTCTGTTCAACGGCTTCGAGATGGTCTTCAGCTTGTACAATCTGGGGAGCGGCCTCGACGCGGAGTTCAACAGGCTGAGGACGCTGGTTCAGGCCATGCAACTCCTGGAAGACGACTACCTGGGTGGATTGGGAAGCCGGGGCAGCGGCAAGGTCCGCTTTGAGAAGGTGAGCGTGGCGCTGCGCAAGGACGGCGAACTGGTGCCCTTCCCGGATGTGCAGGATGCAGACCTGTCCGGTCTGGTCACGGCGCAGGATGACATGGTAGCGTGGGCTAAACAGACCCTCGCAGGAGGGTAGAGCCATGGGCCAGACGGCCATCTATAAACTGATACCTCGTGGTGCTTTCCACTTCGGCGAGCGGGGGATAGGGGTAGAGGAGACGGCAGACCTGCTTCACTCGGACACGCTGTTTTCGGCCTTGGTGTCTGCCTGGCGTGCTTTGGGGCGTGAGCTTCGCCCGCTTGATAACGATCTGTCCCTGCTGGAACCCTTCGCTGCGGGCCGGCCTCCTTTCCGCATCTCCTCGGCTTTCCCTTACGCTGGTGAGGTGCTTCTGTTTCCGTGTCCTCTAATCCCTCTGAGGAAAGCGAAGTCCCTGAAAAAAGTGACTTTCATGTCGGAAGGGGCGTTGCGTTTTCTGGCCCGAGGTGATACGCCAGACACACCAGAACGAAAGCGACGCGAGTTGCTCCAGGATGGGCACGTTTGGGTTACGCCAGAGGAGCGAGACAGGATTGAGAAGCTTTTTCTCGCCCAGGAGCCAAACCCCAAAAGGCGCTCTCGGATGGCGACGTATTTTGACCAGGATGCGGGGAGTATTCGAGTGTGGTCAGGTAGTGACGATCCACCTGTGCCCCACGTGGCTGTGGATCGAGTGTCTTCCACGTCCAACCTGTTCTTCGCTGGCCGGCTGCGATTTGCTCCAGGGTGTGGGCTCTACTTCTGGGTGGACTTCGCCGATCCGGGCTACCGTTCTCACCTGGAGGACGCGCTGACGTTCCTGCAAGACGAGGGCATTGGCGGAAGGCGCAGCACCGGCCACGGCCAGTTCACTTCCCAGGAGGAAGAGCGAGCGCTGCCCACAGTGGAGGGGGCGAATTGCTTCTTGACGCTTTCACTCTATCATCCCCACGAGGATGAGGTGAAGAAAGGCGTTCTGCGCGATGCCTGGTACCGGCGGGTTCATCGGCGAGGCTGGATCTATTCGCCGGATGGCAGGGACTTGCGGCGAAAGGGACTGTGGATGCTGAGCGAGGGGGCGGTGTTGTGCCAGGATGTGCTCGGCACCATGGAGGACTTGCATCCGGAGGTCGGCTTTGTCCATCCGGTGTGGCGCTACGGCTACGCACTAACTATGCGGTTGCGATTGGAGGGATGCTGTGAGC
>CAZXAF010000218.1:0-2961 GCA_964638905.1 uncultured Dehalococcoidia bacterium | reverse complement strand
AAGATGCGCCCATTACAATATCTGCTGGCATCTTTGCTGAGACGGCCAAGTTCCCGCTATACCAGGCTGCAGAGCTGGCCGGCAAGGCTCTGGACGATGAGGCTAAGCGACGCCAGGCTCAATGCCTGGTTCACGGTGAAGAGACGATGGTCACGGTGAAGGACGCCATCCACTTCCTGGAAACCACCCTGAGTTGGGAGGAGTTCAAGAGAGCGGAGGAGCTGGCTCTAAATCTGGCACAAATGGTGGACGTTGGCATCAGCCGAGACGGAGAGAAGACCGACACTGCGCCCCACGCTCTCATCCAACTGCTGGCCGCGGTTGCTAGACAATACACGGCGGAGGGAGGTGACGTGATCTCAGGCCGCCTGCCCTATGGTCAGTGGATGCCTCTGTTCGCTTATGGACTCCGCCGGATGGTGGATCGAGCTCCGGCTGCGAACATCGCACTGCGACAGAGGATTATGGAGCTTGCTGGAGATACATTGGACCTGACGCGCGCCGAAGGTGCAGCGCAATGGTATACCATTCGATTTCTCGGCCTGCCAGTGCGCTGGGCCGAGTTCCTAATTCGCAAAGGAGGAGGGTAAACATGGCACAAGATCGTCGAGCAGGAAGGGGAGGGCGGGGTGGCGACCGTCCTCAAACGCCGGTGCCCAGCCGGCAAGAGATTGAACAGATCATTGGGGGCGATGTCGAGAAACTCGTTACCTGGGCAGATTCCCTAGGGCGTGGACTGGCTCACAATGAGCGACTGACCACGTCACAGGTACGCGGCTTCTTCGGCGCCGTACGCCAGATCGAAGCCGAAGTAGGGTCGAGCGAGAGAGAACTTGGGGATTCCACCCATCGCAAGCTGGTGCTCCTCAAACCCAAACTCGCTTATCAGGCGCAGCGAGAGATTGACAATCGCAAAGGCGAAGGGGTCTTGCGACTCAAGGAAGTGCTCGCGCCAGCCATCGAACTGGTCGGCCGTGATGCTACGCGCTTCCGTCACTTCGTTGAGTTCTTTGAGGCCATTCTGGCCTACCACAAAGCCGCCGGCGGGCGGGAGTCATAGGAGGGATTGACAATGACTGAGTATATCAAACTTCTGGGACGAGTCTTTGTGACTGGCGACATCCGGGCTGTCACCGGTCTTCATGTGGGTGGTGCGCCTGCCGGGCTGGCCATCGGCGGATTGGACAATCCGGTGATTCGCGACCCCGTAACACGCCAGCCGTATATCCCGGGCAGCTCGCTCAAGGGCAAGATGCGTTCGCTGGCAGAGCGGGCCCGGGGGTTCGATGTGGGCGATGACCGCCAGGTTCAGAGGATTGGTCAAGTCCGGATACACGTGTGCAAGGACCCGGCGGCATACGCTCAGTGTGACGTGTGCCAGGTCTTTGGCCTGCCCGGAGAAATGGAACATTCCACTCCCACGCGGCTTGCCGTGCGTGACGTCTTCCTGGATCCAAGTAGCCTGGAGGGGGCGCAGACCGACTTTTTGTCCACCGAGATCAAGTGGGAAGCTTCGATTGACCGCATCACGTCCGCAGCGCTTCCACGCCAGATCGAGCGAGTGCCGGCAGGCGCTCTGTTCAACGGCTTCGAGCTGGTCTTCAGCTTGTATGATCTGGGGAGTGATCTCGACGCCGAGTTCAACAGGTTGGGGACGGTGGTCCAGGCCATGCAACTCCTGGAAGACGACTACCTGGGTGGGCTAGGGAGCCGGGGCAGCGGCAAGGTCCGCTTTGAGAAGGTGAGCGTGGCGCTGCGCAAGGACGGCGAACTGGTGCCCTTCCCGGATGTGCAGGATGCAGACCTGTCCGGTCTGGTCACGGCGCAGGATGACATGGTAGCGTGGGCTAAACAGACCCTCGCAGGAGGGTAGAGCCATGGGCCAGACGGCCATCTATAAACTGATACCTCGTGGTGCTTTCCACTTCGGCGAGCGGGGGATAGGGGTAGAGGAGACGGCAGACCTGCTTCACTCGGACACGCTGTTTTCGGCCTTGGTGTCTGCCTGGCGTGCTTTGGGGCGTGAGCTTCGCCCGCTTGATAACGATCTGTCCCTGCTGGAACCCTTCGCTGCGGGCCGGCCTCCTTTCCGCATCTCCTCGGCTTTCCCTTACGCTGGTGAGGTGCTTCTGTTTCCGTGCCCTCTGATCCCTCTGAGGAAGGCGAAGTCCCTGAAAAAAGTGGCCTTCGTGTCGGAGGGGGCGTTGCGCTTTCTGGCCCGGGATGATACCCCAGACACGTCAGAACGAAAGCGACGCGAGTTGATCCAGGATGGACACATTTGGGTTACGCCAGAGGAGCGAGATAGCATCAAAAGGCTTCTTCTCGCTAGGGAGTCAAGCCCGAAAAAGCGCTCCCAGATGGTTGCGGATTTCGACCGCGACGCACGGAACATTCGAGTGTGGTCGGGGAGTGCCGACCCGCCAGCGCCCCACGTGGCTGTGGATCGGGTGTCTTCCACGTCCAACCTGTTCTTCGCTGGCCGGTTGAGATTTGCTCCGGGATTCGGGCTCTATTTCTGGGTGGACTTCGCCGATCCGGGCTATCGTTCTCACCTGGAGGATGCGCTGATGTTCCTGCAAGACGAGGGCATTGGCGGAAGGCGCAGCACCGGCCATGGCCAGTTCACTTCCCAGAGGGAGGAGCGAGCGTTGCCCACGATGGAAGGGGCGAATGGCTTCTTGACGCTTTCACTCTATCGTCCCCACGAGAATGAAGTGAAGAAGGGCGTTCTGCGCGACGCCTGGTATCGGCGGATTCATCGGCGAGGTTGGATCTATTCGCCGGATGGCAAGAACCTGCGACGAAAGGGACTGTGGATGCTGAGGGAGGGGACGGTGTTGTGCCAGGATGTGCTCGGCACCATGGAGGACCTGCATCCGGAGGTCGGCTTTGTCCATCCGGTATGGCGCTACGGCTACGCACTAACTATGCGGTTGCGATTGGAGGGATGCTGTGAGC
>CAZXAF010000217.1:0-2975 GCA_964638905.1 uncultured Dehalococcoidia bacterium | reverse complement strand
CCCGCAGCTCCTCAGGCGGCGCCTCCTCAGCCCGCGGCTCCTCAACTCTCTCTTCTTCCGCCTCTGCCTCTTCCGCCCTTCTCTCGGCCACCCTGCGCTTCACGGCCTGCTTGCGGGCCAGGCGAATGCGCAACAGACCATCCTTGGCCCCGGGCACCGAGCCCTTGACCATGATGACGCCTCGAGCCGGATTGGAGTCCACCACCTCCAGGTTGCGCGCCGTGACCTTCGTGGCGCCCATATGACCGGCCATCCTCAGACCCTTGATCACCCGCCCGGGGCTGGCGCTGGCTCCAATGGACCCAGGAGAGCGAGGGCGGTCCGACTGCCCGTGAGTCTTGGGCCCGCCACGGAAGCCGTGGCGCTTCATCACGCCAGCGAAGCCGCGGCCCTTGGAGATGCCGCTCACGTCCACCAGGTCGCCGGGCTCGAAGATCTCCGCGCCCACTCGCTGGCCCACCTGCCACTGGCCGATCTCGTCCACCCGGAACTCCTGCAGGTAGCGGAAGGAGCCCAGACCCTTGAAATGCCCCTTCATGGGCTCGTTGACCCGCCTTCGCACGCCAAAGCCCAACTGCACCGCCTCATAACCATCGCGGTCCTTGGTCTTCACCTGGAGGACGGTGCAGGGACCAGTCTCAATCACCGTCACCGGCACCGCCGTGCCGTCGCGGTCGAAGATCTGCAACGTACCCAGCTTGCGGCCCAAAAGCCCTTCGATCATGACTACAGCTTGATCTCGATGTCCACGCCCGCAGGCACCTGCAGGCGCATCAGCGCGTCCACCGTCTTCGATGTGGGTTCCACAATATCGATAAGTCGCTTATGAGTGCGAATCTCGAACTGCTCCCGCGAGTCCTTGTCCACGTGAGGCGATCGGATAACGCAGAACTTCTTGATCTCAGTCGGCAGCGGCACGGGACCAGCCACCACCGCCCCCGTCCTCTCCGCCGCCTCGCAAATAAGAGCGGCGGACTGGTCCAGGATTCGATGGTCGTAGGCCTTCAGGCGAATGCGTATCCTCTGTCTGGGCATAGCCTACCTTCTCACGTATCCTCTCACTCGCCCCACCAGCATCTCGGCCACCGAGCTCGGCACCTCCTGGTAGTGGTCAAACTCCATAGTGTAGGTAGCCCGACCTTGCGTCAAGGAGCGCAAGCTGGTGGCATAGCCAAAGGTCTCCGCCAGCGGCACCAGCGCACGGATCAGCCGCATATGGCCCCGCTGGTCGACCATGCTCACGTGGCCACGGCGGCCGTTGACGTCGGCCAGCACGTCGCCGAAGAACTGCTCCGGCGTAGCCACCTCTATCTCCATGATTGGCTCCAGCAAGATGGGCTTGGCCCGAGACAGGGCCTGGCGCACAGCCATCGAGCCGGCCATCCGGAAGGCCAACTCAGACGAGTCCACCGGATGATAGCTGCCATCCACCAGCGTCACCTCCACATCCACCACCGGGTAGTTGGCCAGAACGCCCGTCTCCAGGGCTTCCTTGGCCCCATGCTCCACCGGCGAGATGAACTCACGGGGGATGGCCCCGCCAATGATCTTGTTCACGAACTGAAAGCCAGCGCCCCGCTCGCGCGGAGCCAGCTCCAACTCCACCACGCCGTACTGGCCGTGGCCGCCCGTCTGGCGGACGAAACGGCCCTCGGCCTTGGCCCGCCGCGTGATCGCCTCCTTGTAGGCCACCTCCGGCTTGCCCACGTTCGCCTCTACCCGGTACTCCTTCATCATGCGGTCGACGATGACCTCCAGATGGAGCTCGCCCATGCCGGAGATAATCGTCTGGCCTGTATCAGGGTCGTGGCGGGTGCGAAAGGTGGGGTCCTCCTCCGACAGACGCCCCAGGGTCTCGCTCATGCGGTCCTGGTCGTCTTTGGTTCTCGGCTCGATGGCTATGGAGATGACCGGCTCGGGGAACTTGATCGCCTCCAGCACGATGGGATGGCTCTTGTCGCAAATGGTGTCGCCGGTGAAGGTCTTCTTGAGACCCACCGCCGCCACGACAGCGCCCGCATACGTGTCCTGAATGTCCTCTCGATGCTGGGCGTGCATACGCAGCAAGCGGCCGATACGCTCCCGCTCACCGTGGGTGCTGTTATAGACCAGGGAGCCCTGGCCAACCTTGCCGGAATAGACCCGGAAATAGGCCAACCGCCCCACGTAGGGATCGCCCACGATCTTGAATGCCAGCGCGGCGAAGGGCTCATCATCGGCAGCCTGGCGCTCGATCGTCTCCCCTGTGTTGGGATGAACGCCCTTGATGGGTGGCACGTCCACCGGCGACGGCAGGTAGTCGATCACCGCGTCCAGCAGGGGCTGAATGCCCCTGTTGCGCATGGCGCTGCCGCAGAGGACGGGAGTGACCACATTGGCCAGGGTGGCACGGCGGACCGCCTTGTCCAGCTCGGCCGCTAGTATGTGCCGCCCTTCTATGTAGCTGATGAGGAGCTGATCGTCCAGCTCGGCCACCGCCTCAATGAGCTCCTCCCGCCGCACACTAGCTTCTTCCAGGGAATTGATGATGAGCTCGCTTGCCCCTGGAGCTATTGCATCCGCCAGCGGCAAGGCAGCCACGAACTCCTCAGGCCAGCCGTTGCGCTCTTCACCGTACCTCTCAGGCAGGGGAACTTTGACGGGCTCCTCGTCCTTATTGCCGGGGAAGAGCCAGACCACCTCTTTTACCAGGTCGATGACCCCCAGATGCTTCTCCTCGACGCCCAGGGGGATCTGAATGGGCAGCGGCCGCGCCACCAGCCTGTCGTGGATCATGCTCACCGTGCGCCAGAAGTCCGCCCCCACCCGGTCCATCTTGTTGACGAAGGAGATGCGCGGGATGTGATAGCGATCGGCCTGACGCCATACCGTCTCCGACTGGGACTGGACGCCAGCCACAGCGTCGAACAGAACGATGCCGCCGTCCAGGACCCGCAGGCTGCGCTCCACCTCCACCGTGAAGTCCACGTGGCCGG
>CAZXAF010000216.1:0-2982 GCA_964638905.1 uncultured Dehalococcoidia bacterium | reverse complement strand
CGGCGGTGAAGGCGCGGCCCACCACCCGCGACAGGAGATCGCGCCGGATGGTCTCAACCTCGGGCAGCTCAGGCATGCAAGGCCTTCCCTTTCAAATGATGTAGCTGCAGGGCTTCAGCCCTGCATGATAGGAGCAGGCCTCAAGGCCTGCAGCTACTTCGGGCAGCTCAGGCATCCCTACCCTCACCTCGAGAAGTGCCGCAACCCCCGGCTGCGGCACCGCGAACACGACTTCAGGGTCCCACGGCTAGGTCCCTACCCCATCTCCCCCCAGTTCACGCCGGTTTTGGTGTCCACTTTCAACGGCACCTTCAGCTCCAGCGGGCGAGGCATGATGTCCAGCGCCATCTGCCGCACCTCGTCCAGTTCCCCGGCCGGACACTCGAAGATCAGCTCGTCGTGCACCTGGAGGATCATGCGGCTGGCCAGACGACGGGCCTGCATCTCGGCGTCGATGCGGTTCATGGCGATCTTGATGATATCGGCGGCCGTACCCTGCACCGGCATGTTTATCGCCGCCCGCTCGGCCGCCTGGCGGACGTTGACGTTGGGCGAGTTGATCTCGGGGATATAGCGGCGGCGGCCCAGAAGCGTCTCCGCGTAGCCCAGCTCCCGCGTTCGCCGCACCGTCTCCTCGCTGTACTGGCGGATGCCGGGGTACTTGGCGAAGTAGGTCTTGATGAACTCCGCCGCCTCCTCCCGCGAGACGCCCTCCCGCTGAGACAGGCCGAACTCGGTGAGCCCATATAGAACGCCGAAGTTGAACACCTTAGCCCGGCGCCGCATCTCCGACGTCACCTCGGACAGGGGCACGCCGAACACCTGGGAGGCGGTGGCGGAGTGGATGTCCTCGTCCCGCGCGAAGGCGCCTACCAGCCCAGGGTCCTCGGTGATGTGAGCCATGATCCGCAGCTCGATCTGCGAGTAGTCGGCCGAGAGAAGCAGAGGGTTGGGCCCCACGTCGCCGGCCACGAAGGCCCGCCGCACCTGGCCGCCCAGCTCCGTGCGCACGGGGATGTTCTGGAGGTTGGGGTTGCTGGACGAGAGGCGGCCGGTGGTCGTCGCCGTCTGGTTGAAGTCGGTGTGGAGGCGGCCTGTGCGAGGGTTGATCAGGCCGGGCAGAGCGTCAACGTAGGTCGACCTGAGCTTGGTGAGCTCTCGGTACTGGTGGATCCGGTCGATGATCGGATGAAGCCCCCGCAGGCCCTCCAGGGACTGGGCATCGGTGGAGTGGCCCAGCTTCGTCCTGCGGGTCTTGGGCAGATTCAACTGCTCGAAGAGCACCCGGCTGAGCTGCTGGGGCGAGCCGATGTTGAACCGATGGCCTACCTCCTTGTATACCTCCTCCTCCACTCTGCTGATCTCGCCGGCCAGCGCCTGCGACATCTCCCGCAGCACGGCCACGTCCAGGGCTACCCCCACCATCTCCATGCGGGCCAGCACCGGCACGAGCGGCATCTCCACCTCCACGAACAGAGGCCACAGGTTCTGCCGGTGTAGCTCCTCCTCCATCAGCAAGCGCAGGCGGCCGGTCATGTCCGCATCGGCGCAGGCGTAGCGACCGGCCACCTCCACGTCCACCTCGGCCATGGAGAGCTGCTTGCTCCCCTTGCCGATGAGGGCGCTGATGGGCGTCATCTCGATGCCCAGGCGCTTGGAGGCCAGCCACTTGAGGGAGAGAGCGCCCTCGCCGGGACGATAGCTGCCACCACCGCCCTCGCCCAGAAGGTAGGCGGCGATCATCGTGTCGAAGGTCACGTTGCGTGTCCAGAGGCCCTCGCCGGCCAGGATCAGCATGTCATACTTGGCGTTGTGGGCCACCTTCTCGATGCCTTCGTCCTCGAACAGAGGCCCCAGGCGACGCAGCACTGTCTCCAGTGGAAGCTGGTTGGCGGCCAGCAGATGGCCGACGGGGATGTAGTAGGCCTGCCCCGGCGCCAGGCCGATGGCGATGCCCACCGGCCGCGCCCGCATGGCGTCCAGGTCGGTGGTCTCCGTGTCGAAGGCAAACGACCTCTGGGCCTCCATGCGCTTGGCCAGGGCTTCTAGCTCCTCCTCCGTCCACACCAGGCGGTAGTCCACCTCGGCGGCGGCTTCCGCCTCCGCCGGCGCTGGCCATGCCTCTTCCGCCGCCGGCTCCAGCTTGGGCAGGCGGGGGATCAGGCTGCGGAACTCCAGCTCGCGGAAGAGGTCGAGCACCTTGTCGCGGTCATAGCGGTCGAAGCGGCAGGCCTCCAGGTCGAGGGTCACGGGAGCATCGGTGACAATGGTAGCCAGGGCCTTGCTCTTGAGGGCCTGCTCCCGGTGGGCACGCAGGGCCTCCCGCAGCCGCTCCGGCTCCACCTCGTCGATGTGCTCCAGGACGCCCTCCACGTCGCCGTACTGCTCGATCAGCTTGATGGCCGTCTTATCGCCCACGCCGGGCACGCCGGGGATGTTGTCGGAGGTGTCACCCTTCAGGCCCTTGAGGTCGGTCACCTGCTGGGGCCAGACGCCGTAGCGTTGCCGCACGTCCTCCGGCATCTCATAGATCACACTGTCGCGCTGGTAGGGGCGGTACATGTAGAGGTGGACGTTGGGCTGTACCAACTGGGCGATGTCGCTGTCCAGGGACACCAGATAGGTCTCGATGCCCTGCTCCTTCGCCTGGCGGGCGAGGGTGCCCAGCACGTCATCGGCCTCGTAGCCTTCCAGCTCGTAGATGGGGATGCCGAAGGTCTCGAGCAGCTCACGGCAGCGGCCGATCTGAGCCCTGAGGTCCTCGGGCATCTCCACCCGATGGGCCTTGTAGGTGGGCTCCTGCTCGTGGCGAAAGGTGAGCCTCCCCTTGTCCAGGGCCACCGCCAGATGGGTGGGCTTGAGCTCCTGGAGGACAGAGAGGAGGGTGTTGGCCACGCCGTACGCGGCTGTCACCACCTCGCCCGTCCTGCGCACGGTGAGAGGCTCCTTCACAGCGTGATAGGCGCGATGGATGATGCCGTG
>CAZXAF010000215.1:0-2985 GCA_964638905.1 uncultured Dehalococcoidia bacterium | reverse complement strand
AACCTGGTGCATCGCGTGCTCACCTTCACCTACCGTAACTTCGATGGCGCCGTTCCCCAGCCCGGCGAGCTCGATCAGGCCGACCGCCGCCTGCTGGAGCGCGCCGAGGAGAGCCTGGCCCAGGTGGGGGAAGAGATCGGCCTCTGCCACTTCCGCGCGGGCATCGGCGCGGCCATGGCCATGGCCCAGGAGGCCAACCGCTACCTGGAAGAGAAATCGCCCTGGAAGCTCATCCGCGATGACCGCGGGAAGGCGGCCACTGCTCTCTATGCAGCGATCGGGGCCATCAACGGCCTGAAGACCGCTTTCTACCCCTACATGCCTTTCACCTGCCAGCGGCTGCACGGCTTCTTGGGCTACGATGGTGCAGTCCAGGATAGCGGCTGGCAGTTTGCCCTACCGCCGCCCGGCCAGCCCATCGCCCAGCCGGAGCCTCTGTTCAAGAAGCTCGAGCCACAGATCGTGGAGGAAGAAGAGGCCCGCCTGGGGCAATGAATATGCTCATCGATTCCCACTGTCATCTCCAGTTCGCCCAGTTTCAGGATGACCGCGCTCAGGTTCTGGAACGAGCCTGGCAGGCCGGCCTATCGGCCATCGTTATCGTTGGAATAGATGCGGACTCCAGCCGACAGGCCCTCGCCCTGGCCGAGGCCCATCCGAACGTCTTCGCCACGGCGGGCTGGCATCCCCACCAGGCGGCTCAATTCGATAACGAAAGTCGCCTGGCCCTGCGTCGTCTGGCCGAATCGCCCAAGACGGTGGCCATAGGAGAGATCGGCCTGGACTTCTACCGCAACCTCTCACCCCCGGAGGCACAGCGAGCCGTATTCCAGCAGATGCTGGACGTCGCCGCCGAGCTGCAACTGCCAGTGGTCATCCACTCCCGCTCCGCCGAGAAGGAGACCTTCGCCATCATCTCCGGCTGGGCAGCCCAGGTGAAGGGTCAATGGCCCCAAGACCGACCCCTGGGGATCGTCCATTGCTTCGGCGGTGACCTGGCCCTGGCCCTGCGCTACATCCAGCTGGGCTTTCTCATTTCTATACCGGGCAGCGTCACCTATCCCAACGCCCACCGCTTGACATCGGTGGTGGCCGGCCTCTCACTGGAACGCTTGATGGTGGAAACGGACGCCCCCTATCTGACGCCCCAGTCGATGCGAGGGCAGCGCAACGAGCCCTCCTTCCTGGTGGAGACGGTAGGCAGGATAGCCGAAATACGGGCTCAGACCGTTCAAGAGGTGGCAGAACAGACCAGTGCCAACACCGCCGCCGTCTACGGCATCACCCAGGCCGTCGACTCCCCGTCGACGGAGGAGAAAGGGGCGCCGTGAAGCCGGATACCCTCTACGGCCCCGTTCAGCAAGACCTGGACCTGGTCGACAGAGCTATCGACGCCCTGAGAGACCTGAACTATGAGCCTATGGCCGAGATGCTGGACCTGGTGCTGACCGCCAGAGGCAAGCGCCTGCGTCCGGCTCTTTCCCTGCTGGCCGGCAAGTTCGGGCGGTACAGGCCCAACCTTCTGATCTCTCTGGCCGCCGCCATCGAGCTGCTGCACACAGCCACTCTGGTGCACGACGACGTCATCGACAACGCCACCACCCGTCGCGGCCGCCCGACGGCCAACAGCGTACTCCGCAACACCACGACCGTGATGCTGGGCGACTACATGTTCGCCCACGCCGCCGACTTCGTCGCCGGCACCGGCAACATCGACGTTGTCCGGCTGTTCAGCCAGACCGTCATGACCATCGCCAGGGGCGAGATCGGCCAGGACATGACCGCCTATGACACCCGCCAGACAGTGCGCGAGTACCTCCAGCGGATCGGAGGCAAGACGGCCTCCCTGTTCGCCACTGCCTGCCAGGGCGGCGCCCTCCTGGGTGAAGCCGACAAGAGCCGAGTGGCAGCTCTCAGGGACTATGGCCATAACCTGGGCATGGCCTTCCAGATCGTCGACGACATCCTCGACTTCGTGGGCGACGAGGAAGAGATGGGCAAGCCGGTGGGCAGCGACCTTATCCAGGGCACCCTGACCCTGCCGTCCCTGCTCCTGCTCGAGCGCTACCCCAAGAACAACCCCATACGAAAGCTGTTCGCCCGCCGACGGCGCGACGAATACCTCGCCCAGGCAGTGGAGATGATCCGCCAGTCGGATATCCCCCGAGAGTCGTACCAGATGGCGAAGAGCTTCGCCAGCGAAGCCGAGCAGGCGCTGACCGTCCTGCCAAGGAACGCCGCCCGCCGTACTCTGCGGGACATCGTGACCTACGTCCTGGAGCGCCGAAGCTAACCCGACGTAGCCGCAGGGCTTCTCCGCTATGCGGAGTCCGCAAGGCGAACAGCCCTGCCGGGCGAGGGAGACTTAGAGGTCATCAACAATTCAGTTGAGCTCTGCGGGTTAAAACCCGCAGCTTCCGTCTAAGCCGTGGATTTCAATCCGCGGGGAGACTCTATTTTCTTGCAGACCTGAAGGTCTGCAGCTACATCTCAAGGCGCTAGCTGCGCCCCCTTGCGCTCCACTTCTTGCGGTATTTCCTCTCCTCGCCTTCCACCACCGCCCGCTCTTTTTGCTCCGCCCTCTCGCCCTTCGCCGGCCGCTTCACCGGCTTGGGCTCGGCCAGCTCGGGATGCTCGTGGTGGCGCATCCGCTTGGGCCGGGCCTTCACTTCCTTCCCCAGATGCCAGTAGGTGCCCTTGTCGGGGATACGGCGGGCGTAGCCATCGCGATAGGTGAAGGCCATGAAGGAGGACATCATACGCTGCGCGTGGCGGCCGCAGGCTGGACAGGACGCAGGAAGGGCAGCCTCCTCGATGGGCCGCAGCGCCTCGAACCCACTGTTGCAGCGCTGGCAGTAGTATTCGTAGAGGGGCATCGAGACCTAACCTTCTAGCTGGATACCCCCGCCGGCTGCCAGAAGTCCTCCCGTCGCAGGCGGTCGATAAAGGCAGCCGAGCGCACATCGCGCTCCAGCACGTGGACCA
>CAZXAF010000214.1:0-2996 GCA_964638905.1 uncultured Dehalococcoidia bacterium | reverse complement strand
CCAGGGTGCGGGTCTTGCCCGTGCCGGCCCCGGCGGTGACCACGACGTCGCGACCACGCTCACGGATCGCCGGCTCTTGCTCTGAACTGGGACGCATCTGGGCGACGATGGGGTGCAGCATCTCTCAGCCTCCAAACCCACGCCGGCAGTGCCAGCAGAAAGCGACCGCCGGACACCACTGTGGACACCCGCCGTCCGGCGGATGGGGCACGAAGTGGCCTCTGCGGACGGCGTGAATGGCCTCCCAAGCGTGTTCCACTGCGGCCTCCATCGCGCCCTCCGGCCCGCCATCGAAGCCGCTCAGGGTGAACTTGCTGGGCTCAGCGCGTTGGACGTGCCAGTAGAAGCCTTCGACCGGCTCTCCCAGCCCCAGGGCATCTCGCGCAGCCAGGGCGTAGAGGGGGATCTGCACTTTCTTGCCCTCAACGACCGCACGGTTGCTGAAGGTGGAAGGGCCGGCGGTCTTGTAGTCAATGACGCGCAGGCGGCCATCGGGGGTCCGGTCCACCCGATCAATGAACCCGCGCAGGCAGAAACCGTCGTCCCCCTCGCGCACGATGAGTGCTGGATGATTATCAAGACCGAAGGCAGCTTCGCACAGGTGCGGGACGAAATCCTCCTGCACCTCCGCCAGCGCTTCCAGTGAGCGACGGACGTTCTCCACGATCTCGGCGCGGGTCTGCTCCCACCAGGCGGTCTCTCGGAACCCCTCCCGCCGCGGCGCCTCGTCCAGGACAGCCTGTGCCACGTCGGGTAGCATTTCCAGGAGTTGCTCAAGGTCAGTGGGATCGGTTACGGCGGGGTAGAGTCGCTCGAAGATGAGATGGTAGATGTTGCCCAACTGCCGCCCGTCCAGCCCCTCGGCTGGCTCTTCGCGTGGCTCCAGGCCCAGGACGCTGCCAGCAAAAAAGAAGAACGGGCAGGCGCGGTAGGCTTCCAGGCGGCTGGCGCTCCAAAGATGCTGGGGACCGAAGCGTTGGGCAAGCTCATTGGCTAAATGATCCAGATTGCCATCGTATGGACTGTCGCTCACGCTGCGTTGTCGCAGGCGGAAGAGGTGAACGGCCGCCTCCAACGCCGCCTGGCGGGCTGGCTCTGTTCGCTGTACCCACTCCCAGACCTGGCCACAGTTGGGATAGGTAGCCAGACTCTCCATCAGCTCGGGCCAGGAGGCAACCTGTGCCGGTGTGGGCACGCTCTCGCTGGTCAACGTCTCCGGCACCACGTCCACCAGACGGCGCACTTCCTCCCAGAAGGGGGATGCCTGCCAGGGCGCGCCGTTGTCGGCCAGGCGGGGGCGGGTGAGGAGCAGTCGCTCCTGGGGACGGGTGACCGTCTCGTAGAAGAACTCCGCCTCAGCGCTCTCAGTGGAGGGCTCCAAAGGTAGATTGAACTCCTCACGCAGGCGCTGGCGGTCGGTATCGCGCAGGAAGGGGTCTTCGCTCAGAGTAGCCGGGAACTCCCCCTCGGCCAGCCCCAGCACGGCCACTGCCCGGAAGGGGACACCGCGGGCCTGAACTACGTCGGCGACCAGAACTTCCTCACGGTCTGAGCGGATCGGCAGGCGGTAGGCCGTCGCCTCCACCGCGCCGACCAACTCGTCGAAGAAACGGGGGTAGTCCACGGCGGGCGTGCCCAGGGCCTCCTCGGCCCAGACCAGTCCCCGCAGCACGTCCTTGAGGGCCTGGAGCGCGGCCACGTCCCGCTCAGCGATTGCTTCGGTTCCGTCCCTTCGACCTAGCTCAGGGCAAGCGCGGGCGCGGGCCACGATCTGCAGGGCGGTAGGCTCTTCGGGGACGGGATAGCGGTGGGACTCTGGGTCGGGATCAGGATCGGGGCCGATGAGGGCCTCCAGCCAGCCGACGAACTCTCGGTAGGTGTGTTTCCCCTGGGGCGGTGTCAGTCGCTGGAGGAAACGCTGGAACTTGTCCCAGAGCAACTGGGCTGCGGGGCCTACGGGGACGTCGGCAGGCAGCCCCTGCTCCTCGTCTTGGGCTGGCGCTATCGAAGGATCGCCTGTTGCTTCCTCAGGGCGAGCGGCCAGGTCGGTCAGGATCTCTTCCCACTGGGAGAGTCCGCCGATGACGCGCCCCCAGCGGGCAGCCGTGTCCAGGGCGTCGGCATCCCCAGGGCCGATGCCGATGGGCTCTGTCGCAGCATCTTCGGCCAGGGCTGACCAGTCAAGGTAGGGGGAACGCCAGGCCTCGACCACGGGGCGGCGGGGCAAGGCCGGTTCGGGATCGCCGTCCGCCCGGGGGAGCACCAACCGCAGTAGGTCTAAAAGCGCCGCGACAGCGGGGTTGGTCTTCAGCGGGAGACCGTCCACCAGACGCACCGTCAGGCCAAATTCGGCGGCGGTCTGCAGGATGAAAGGGCGGTAGGTGGACACGTCGCGAGCGAGCAGGGCCACCTCGATGGGCCGCATCCCGTCTGCCACCAGCCGTGCCTTGAGCCAACGCAGCGCAGTTCGTACCTCCGACGCCCGGTCGGGAGCCTCGATCAGTTGGACAACGCCCCTGGCGACGATCTGTTCTGCTTCGCTGCGGAATAGGCTCGTTTCCAGGTGAGTCAATGCGAGGACATGGCGCGAGAACTGTTCAGGCAGCGGTGCTGCTCGCACACCCAAGGTATCCTCAAGTTGCCGTCGCGTCTGGTCGAAGCGTCGGTGCGCGAGCGTCCGTTCGTAGTCATCGGCAGCGCCTGTCAGAGTGACGATCAGGTTCTCGACCCGGGCCGCCAGTACCTCAAGCAGAGCCAATTGTACCGGTGTGAAGTTGTCGAAACCGTCCACCGCCAGCAGCGGCCAGTCCAGCGCTACATCGGGTGCACGTTCTTCCAGCGCCTCCACCGCCAGCCATCCCAGCCCGGCCCGGTCGGCCCAGCCTTGGGTCTGGAGATGCTCCTGGTAAGCGGCGTAGACCAGTGCCAGTTCGCGCAGCCGGGGCTCGTCGCCCATAGTCGCCACAGCCTGGGTAAACGTATCGGGCCAGATGCGC
>CAZXAF010000213.1:0-3028 GCA_964638905.1 uncultured Dehalococcoidia bacterium | reverse complement strand
AGCGCTTCCCCGGTCGCCGCCTGGTCTGCCTCTTCCAACCCCACACCTACAGCCGAACACGCTATCTCCTGGACGGCTTCCGTACCTGCTTCCAGGAGGTGGACCAGCTTCTCATCGCTGAGACCTACGCCGCCCGCGAGGAGCCCTCGGCGGGCATGAGCGCCCAGGAGCTGACGGAGGCCATCGACAGGCCGTCGGCCAGCTATGTCGGCGGGCTGGAAGAAGCGCCGCCCAAGGTGATCGAGGCCCTGCGGCCGGGCGATGTCTTCTTCACCATCGGCGCTGGCGACATCGATCAGGTAGGACCAAGGGTTCTGGAAGCACTGAAAGAGGAGCCGTGGACAGCGAGTTCCTAGCGGAGATGCACCGGGCAGCACCCGTCCGCCTGGCCGAGCCGATGTCCGGCCATACCACCTTCGGCATCGGCGGGCCGGCGGATGCCTATGCCGCCGCCGAATCGGAAGGGCAACTACAGGTGCTGGCAGATATCGCTCAGCGCTACAGTTTGCCCTTGTTCATCCTCGGCTCGGGCAGCAACGTCCTGGTGGGCGATGACGGCATCCGCGGCCTGGTCATCGAGAATCGCAGCGGCCGCGTCGATCAGCCCACCCGCCGGGGCAACGGCAGCCTGCTGATACGCGCCGAGTCGGGGATCAGCCTCGCTGGTCTGGCACGGCGGTTCGCTCAGGCCGGTCTGGCCGGCCTGGAGTGGGCCTGCGGCATCCCCGGCAGCCTGGGCGGAGCGGTCATCTACAACGCCGGCGCCTACGGGGGATGCCTGGCCGACTGCCTGCGCAGCGTGCGCGTCACCAATGGTAATGCCAAGGTGGAAGAAGTAGCGGCCAGCGACCTGGCCCTGAGCTATCGGGCCAGCGCCTTCACTCGCGGCCTGCTCCAGGGGAAGGTCATCCTTTCCCTCGACCTGATTCTGCACGAGGGCGATGCCCAGGCATTGACTGCACGAGTGGCCGAGCTGGACGCCCGCCGTCTGTCGGCACAACCGCGAGAGCGCAACGCCGGCTCGGTCTTCAAGAACAACCTCGAACATCCCGCCTGGTGGCTCATCGATCAGGTGAGCCTGCGAGGCCACCGCATCGGCGACGCCCAGATCTCGCCCAAGCACACCAATTTCATTGTCAACTGCGGCCAGGCCCGCGCCGCCGACGTTAAGGCACTGATGGACCTGGCCCAAGCGAAAGTGGAGGAACGCTTTGGCGTTCGCCTGGAGCCGGAGGTGACCCTGGTGGGGGAGGGATTCGGTGGCTAGGGGAAAGCGCCTGCGAGTGGGTGTCCTCTTCGGCGGTCGCTCCGTCGAGCATGAGGTATCGGTTATCTCCGCCCAGGGCGTGATGGCCGCCTTCGACCAGGATCGCTTCCAGGTGGTGCCAATGGGCGTCACCAAGGACGGCACCTGGCTCACCCCCGAGGAGACACAGGACGCACTGGCCGCCATCAGGGGCGAGCGCATGGGCGCTTTGGAGAAGCCCGCTGGCCGCGGCCTCAGCGGCCAGGTTCTAGTCGCCCTCCAGAAGATCGACATCCTGTTTCCGCTGGTGCACGGCACCTACGGTGAGGACGGCTCCCTCCAGGGGCTCCTGGAGATCCTGGGCATTCCCTACGTAGGAGCCGGCGTCACCGCCAGCGCCCTGGGCATGGACAAGGCCCTCCAGCAGATGGTCCTCCGCCAGGCGGGCCTACCCCTGCCCAACTCTCTCGTCGTCGGTTCGCCCCGCTGGAAGAACGAAAGGGCCGCCGTCGCCCGCCAGATAGAGCAGGAGTTGGGCTATCCCTGCTTCGTCAAGCCAGCCAGCGGCGGCAGCAGCGTTGGCACCGTCAAGGCCCACACGCGGGAAGACCTGGCCGATGCCCTGGCCGAGGCCTTCCGCTACGACCGCAAGGTCATAGTGGAGCAGGCCATCGAGGGCCGCCACATCGAGTGCAGCGTCCTGGGCAACGATGACCCCCAGGCCTCACCGCCGGGGGAGATCATCTTCGCCCGCGAGTTCTACGACTACGTGGCCAAATACGAAGACCCCCGCACTCGACTGATCATCCCCGCCGAGCTGCCGCCGGAGGTGAGCGAGCGGCTGCGGTCCCTGGCCATCGCCGTGTTCAAGGCTATCGATTGCGCCGGCATGGGACGGGTGGACTTATTCCTCACTCGAGACGGCCGTGCCTACGTCAACGAAATCAACACCATACCCGGCTTCACCCCCATGAGCATGTATCCCAAGCTGTGGGAGGCCGCCGGCCTCTCCTACACTGACCTGATAAGCCGCCTCATCGAGCTTGGGCTGGAGCGCTATCAGGAGAAGCAAGGGCATGTCTAGAGACGACTGGCAGCCAAGGACGCGACGCCTTATCCAGGGCCACGTGCTCCTGGAGGCGGACGAGGAGCCCGGCGGCCCGCGGCTCTGGCGGCGGCTGCTGGCCCTGCTCTTGGTGGCAGGCCTGATCGGCGGCTGTGTGGCCCTCTACTTGACACCCGTCTTCCGAGTGCAGGAAGTGGAGGTGACGGGTGCCCAGAGCCTGGACACGTACTCCTTGGCGGAGCTGGCTGAACTTAAGGGCACCAGCATGTTCACCGCCCCTCTGAAAGAAGCCGAGAACGGGCTGGCCACCCTGCCGATGGTCAAGTCGGTGAAGGCCGAGCGGCAGTGGCCGCACACCATCCGCCTGGTCATCGAGGAGAGGCAACCCTGGAGCTACTGGTACACGCGGGACGACGAGTACGTCGTGGACGCTGAAGGCGTCGTCCTGGAAGGTGTCCTGCCTCCGCCGGACGCGCCCGTCATCTACCACCTGGACGACTCAGCCAAGTTCAAACCGGGGGACGTTATCGACGCTGACGCTGTGCACCTGGCCCACCAACTCCTGGATTCTCTGCCCGCCTCCCTGGATGTGGGCCTGGTGCGCCTGGAGTATGGCAGCCGCGAGGGTCTGTCCCTACTGACCAACGCCGGCTATCGAGTCATCGTGGGCGATAGCCACGGCCTGGAGTACAAGCTGGCCGTGTGGCAAGCCCTCG
>CAZXAF010000212.1:0-3088 GCA_964638905.1 uncultured Dehalococcoidia bacterium | reverse complement strand
TTCGCCAGGCCCAACTGGGGTTGCCCGGCTGGGCCGATGGCCTGTGGGAGTGCACCACCTGCCTGTGGTGCGAGAGCCGCTGCCCTCACGAGGTAGACATTACCAAGGCCATTCTCGGCCTGCGCCGGTTGGCCTGGAAGGAGCGGGAGGTCCCCGAGGGTCTCCCTACCCTCCTGTGGGACATCTACTTCGACGGAAACTCCTGGGGCCGCCCGCCGTCGGAGCGTCACCTGTGGGCGAAAGAGAAGGCCATCAAGGAATTCTCGCCCAGTGACGAGATCCTTCTGTACGTGGGCGACGACGCCGCCTACGACAGGCGCATCCAGAAGGTGGCACACGCCCTGGTGGCCGTGCTGGAAGCGGCAGGAGTGACTTTCGGCACGCTGGGAGAACGCGAGCCCCACTGCGGCGACGCCGTGAGGAGCGTGGGCCACGAGGAGTACGTGGCGGAGATCATGGAGACCAACGCCCAACTCTTCCAGGAGGCAGGGGTGAAGACGATGGTCACCGTCTCCCCCCACTGCTACGACATGTTCGCCAACCGCTACCCCAAATTCAGTGATGACTTCCGTCCTCTGCACTACAGCCTCTACCTTTTGGAACTGATCAACGGCGAGCGCCTGAAGTTCGAGAAAGAACTGCCGCTGAAGATAACCTATCACGACCCTTGCTACCTGAGTCGCCGCAACGGCATATGCGATGAACCACGCCAGGTCCTTGAGAGCATCCCCGGTCTCCAGTTGGTGGAGATGGAGCGTAGTCGGGAGGATACACTCTGCTGCGGCGGTGGCGGCGGCCGGATGTGGATGGAGACGGCAGCCGGCGAGCGCTTCTCCGACCTGAGGGTCAAGGAGGCCGCAGAGACGGGAGCAGAGGTAGTGGTCACCTGCTGTCCTCACTGCATAACCTGCCTGGAGGACAGCCTGAGCCAGGTCGGCAAGTCGAAGCTGAAGGTGATGGACCTCGCCGAGGTAGTCAACCTGGCTTTGCAGAGCTAAGCGGTGATCAGCGACATCGCTTCCAGGAGGTCGTAGACGATGACCAAGTCACTGTACGGTGCCAAGGAAGCCAACGCCATCTGGGTGTACCTAGAGCAGGATGAGGGCCGATGGGCGAGTGTATCCCTGGAGCTGATAGGCAAAGCCCATGAGCTGGCCGAAGGTCTGCGCATTCCCGTCGTTGGCGCTCTCCTCGGCGACCAGGTGAGCAGCCTGGCCCAGGAAGCCATCGCTGCCGGCGCCGACGAGGTGCGGGTGGTGGAACATCCTCTCCTGCGGCAGTACACGACCGATGGCTACTCGAAGGTGTTCACGGAGCTCATCATCGATGGGAAGCCGGACATCCTTCTTCTGGGGGCAACCCCCAACGGTCGCGACCTGGCCGGTCGCATAGCCGTGCGGCTGCGCACCGGCCTCACCGCCGACTGCACGGACCTGAAGCTGGAAGAAAAGACGGGCCTGCTCATCGGCGAGGTGACCGGCTTCGGCGGCGGCATCCTTGCCTACATCAAGTGCCCGGACAACCGACCCCAGATGGCCACCGTCCGCCCTGGCGTGTTCGCCGTGCCGGAACCGGACACCTCCCGCAAGGGCAAGGTGGTCAACGTACCGGCGAAACTGGCCGAGGAGGACATCAAGGTTCAGGTATTGGAGCACGCCGTCGGTGGCGGGGTGGACATCACCAGGGCCCAGGTGCTGGTGGCCGCTGGCCGGGGCTGCGGCGGCAACTTCAACCTGGTCAACGAACTGGCAAGCCTCCTGGAGGGCGAAGTGGGGGTGTCGCGCGTGCCGGTGGACGAGGGCTGGGCATCCCGTGACCGCATGATAGGCCAGACCGGCTACGTCACTCGTCCCAAGCTGGCCATCGTCTGCGGGATCAGCGGCGCCTTCCAGTTCACCGTGGGCGTCGAGAAGGCGGAGACGATCGTGGCCGTCAACGTCGACCCAGATGCCCCGATCTTCGAGCAGGCCGACTACTGCATCGTCGATGACATGTTCAACGTGCTGCCGCCCCTCATCGAGGCTGTCAAGAAGGCCCGTGGCGGCAACGGTGGGAGGTAAGAGCGATGCGTCAGCTGCACATTATCGCCTGTGTGAAGGTTGTCCCCAAGCCGGAAGAGGTGAAGGTAAACCCCGAGAACTGGACTATTGAGCGCGACGGCGTTCGCTCGGAGATCAACCCTCCCGACATGAACGTCCTGGAGCTGGCCCTGGCCCTGAAAGAGGAGCACGGCGGCAAGGTTAGCATCGTGGCCATGGGGCCACCAATGTTCGACCCCTATCTGCGCCTGGCGCTGGCCATGGGAGCCGACGAGGCCTACCTGTTGAGCGATAGGGCGTTCGCCGGCGCGGACACCCTGGCCACCTCCTACGTCCTGGCCCAAGGCATCCGCAAGATCGGGGAGTTCGACCTCATCCTCTGCGGCGAGGAGTCCTCCGACGGCGCCACCGCCCAGGTGCCGCCAGGCGTCGCCGAGTGGCTGAACACCTCCCAGATCACCTATGCGGAAGACCTGGAGATAATGCCGGAATCGGGGATGGTGAAAGCCACGCGAGAGCTGGCCGGCGGGTACGAGGTTATCCAGGTCCCCCTGCCCTGCACCGCCTCGGTGAAGGTGGGAGCCAACGAGCCGCGCTTTATGGACATGGAGCGCAAGGCCTGGGCGAACACCGAAGGGCCAGTCGCTATCTGGAACGCCCAAGACATAGAAGTTGACCCGGAGATGATAGGGATCTCCGGCTCGCCGACAATCGTGGACGGCGTAGCCCAGGCGGAGGCCACCGAGAGAAAGCGGGAGTTCCTGAAGGGCACGCCCGAAGAGCGGACGAAAGCCCTCATCGAGCGCCTGCGGCCCTACCTGTAGAGAGCTCGGCTCTCATCCTCCCTGGGTCAGCCACTTCCCCAGCCACTGGCGGTCGTCCAGCACGCGAGCGCAGGCCGAGTAAGGGTCCATCTCCCCTGCTGCCACCAGCTCGGTGAGCTCCTTTAGCTGATCGTCCTTCTCGGCGAAGTCCAGGAAGCGCGCCCGCACCCTGCGCTGAAGCATCTCCAGGAACTCCTCGCGGCGGCGCTGACGGCGACGCCTCTC
>CAZXAF010000211.1:0-3105 GCA_964638905.1 uncultured Dehalococcoidia bacterium | reverse complement strand
GTCCCTGATAGCGATGTTCGGGAGGTTATCGACCACCGCCTGCCTTACTTCCTCCGGGAATTCGAGCGCACCCTCAAGAGACGTGCTGAACGCGTCCGCCAGCGTGACCAGGTCCATGGTTTGCAGGCCGCGATCGGTCTGGAAGCGGAAGCCGTCGATGTTGGCGGTGACCCAGGGGAAGACCTGGAGCGTCTGTACGCCGATGAGGAAGGACGCCTCCAGGTCGAGGCGATCCTCCCCGGTGCCGAGGACGAAGGCGCCCCCCAGGCCGAGCCCGATCTTGACGTTGCCTTCCGGTGTGGTCCCAACGTTCAGGACGATGGCCAGTTGCTCTACGGTCAGCGCCTCCCATCCGAGGGGGTGCCATCCCCCAGGCGCCTGGAACTCCCCCGCGAGGGTGACGTCAACGGTGGGCGGCGTCGTCTTGATCTCGACCAGGCCTGACGCCGTGAACTGGAAGTGATCGTAGTCGTCGTAATTGATTGCGTCGAAGTTAGCCGGCTCGGGGGCGCCGGGTTTGCGGAGCCGAATGTCCAGTTCGCCCTCTAGCTCGAAGCTGACTCCGCTCAGGTCGACTTCAAACGAAAGATGAAGGAGCGCGCGCTCGAACCACTCCGGCGCATGGCTTTCCTCTTTCGGCTTGACCTCAGGCAGGTAGAGAGAGAGGGAGAGACCGACCTTATCGAACAGCGGGACGTTGCCCCGGAAGGCCAGGCAGTCGCTGAAGTCCACCCAGAGGGCTTTCTCAAGCATGTCTTGGAGCTCTTGCGGGATGGGGGGCGCGCAGACGTTGCTGAGTAGCCCGGCGCCCGCTTTGAGGGTAATCTCTGAGCCCGGGGCCTCCTCCGTGCCGTAGACCTTGTTGATGAAACGGAAAAGGTCCGGATCGGGAAAGCCGTCGATATCGGCGTCGAACTCGAGGCTGCTGACGTAGAAGATCGTCTCGGGAAGTGTGATCTGCAGGGCATCGGGCAGGTTATCTATCAGGTCGCCCAACTGAAGCTCATCAATGTAGACACCAAAGAAGAAGCCGTACTTCGTCTCACCGGAGGGCTCGCCGTCCTCCGAGTCCGGCGGCGTGTCCGGCCCCAGGTAGAACGCGACGCTTGTCTGGAGGCCGTACACCTCGGCGTCGGCCGTCACGAACACCGAGGCTCCCGCCTGGCCGAAGCTGACGGCCGCCTTGAGCTTGGTGAGCGTGATCCCTTCCAGCACGGACCACGACGAGTCCTGGTCCATGTTGACCTGGTCTAACTGGTCGAGCCCTGCCAATGCCCCGATTAACTGGGGCACCGTGACGTCCGAGAGGGTCTCCGCGGTTACTTTGGCGCTGAACTTGCCGTCCTTCTCGCTTACCTGGAACGTCAGCGAGAACTGGAAGCCGTTCGCCGTAAAGTCTCCCTTCACCTGGATGCTCGCGGCCTGAGCGTCCGGCTCCGTCGAGGCCCGCAGGGCCACTGTGACGGAGTCGGCGCTGAAGCCCTGCATGCCGAACAGATTGTTCCACGGACCCTGGGCGGTGACGGCGAAGTCGACGACGACGGACTCCGAAGCCGAATCCCACTCGAACTTCACTGTCATTTCCAGGAGGAGGTCGTTCTGGGTGCCGAGCAACGCCTTGTCGATGGCCATCGAGCCCGTAATCTCGACCTGGATCCCGAAGGTGGCGAGCTGGCCGATATCGTTCGTCGCGCTGGGCTTGAGGGTGAGGGTGAGGCTCCAGGGGGTGGAGGGGAAGCTGATCCCGGCCGGCAGACCGCCGACCCCCGACAGGTCGATCTGTCCTCCCAGCGTAATGTCGTCCACCAAGACCAGGGTGTCATTGTAGATGGTCATCCCGTCCCCAACGCCCACCCCGCCGATGATGGAAACAGTCGGGTTGCCGAGGTAGCCGGCCAGGACATCGCCGATGACCGAGGCGAGCGCCAACTCGCCCCGGAAGGCCACGCCGGCCGGGATCACGTGCCCTGACGGGTAGAAGTCACCGGCCCCGGCGTAGCTCCCGGGGTCCGTCTGCTCCCCGTTGGACTGGGTGAACCATACCTCGGAGAATTCAGGCGTCAGCCCCTCCGGCGCCTGGAAGGCCGAGTGGATGCGTGCGAGGTCGAAGTCGCCATCCACGTGACCGCCGAGGGATACTGTGGGGGACCCATCTGGCCAGGTGGCCAGGATGAGGAGGTCGGCCGTCTCGTCGCCGGCGCCTCCGGGCAGGATGTTGGTCGCCGTGCCCTTGATCGCCACGCTGAGAGCTGTGCCGTCGTACTCGATCACGCAGCCGGTTATGGCAACAGTGATTTGGTCGAAGTCCAGCGGCACCTTCACGCTGGCTTTTTCGGGGCTTCCCAGGTCTAATATGGATGTTTCCGCGGTCGCGTAGTCACCCGTCAGGTCGATCACGGGGACGCCTACCGACGGCGTCCCCGATGTCCCAACGAGCTCGAGACTTGTGGCGGTGCAACTCGCTGATGTTGAACTTGCCCCTCTCGACGCTACGGCGACCGCGAGAGCCGCGACGATGACCACCGCCGCAAGCAAAGGTAGTACCGACCGCATACGTGCCTGAAAGCTGAAGTGATTCATGCCGTACCTCCTCCTTTTTGCGGCGGAATGCGGACTATCGTTGTAGCAAGGCGAGGGGTACAGCTTACCATAGACGCAGGGCCGCACCTCCCTCGTCATATATCCTTAGATACATCTAGAATAGACCGTTGTCATAATATGTCAAGTTCTTCGGCAATGCATTCTGCCTTCGTGGAACGGGCGGCCTCTTCCTGTCATGCCGCGTACGCCCGCTCTGCTGCCGATCCTCCGTCACCCTATAGCTGTCGGCGCCCGGCGACTGACGAATGCATTCACTTCTACCATCATGCTCGTGCTGCGAAGCACCGCCGTCCCCACTTCCGCTCCCCGAGGCAGCACGGCGTGCAAGAACGCTACGAACGCATTTGTCAAGGTAGAATTATATCTGGCCCTGACACCTCCGCCAACGGTCAGGGTGCTGATGGGCAACTAGGCAATAGTGCTTAGGCGCGGTGTCATCCTACTGCCAGCCGTAGGGGTCGGCAGGGGCACAAGCTGCCGCTAGCCCATCGCTACCACGAACCA
>CAZXAF010000210.1:0-3126 GCA_964638905.1 uncultured Dehalococcoidia bacterium | reverse complement strand
TTCCTCTGACCTTCTCCTCGATGCCCTACCGGCCGGCGGTGGAGGCCGCGCCTGGGGTCGAAATGCGTCTGATCGCCCAGCCGGGATGGCTGTCCAGAACCGTCAGGATGTGCCGGGCGATGGCCGAGGTGGAGCGATATCAATACGAACCGCTGGGCTGGGCGGACGTGCGGACGCTCGTCTACCGCCAGTGGCGCGGCGGCCGCTATGGCGGCGACTCGTGGCGCTCGCACCCTGGGTCGCCGGGCGCCCCCTTGGCCTACCACCTGGACGATGGCACGGTCACCCGCTTCTGCGGAAGCCTCGACACCCTGCATCGCAAACCTTGCGACCCGGCGGCCTGCGTTGAGCCGTTCCTGGCCGAGGTGCCATCCTACCACCCCGGCCGCTTCGAAGATCCCCTCCTCTCTTCCGACGGGCGCTGGGTGGCCTTCACCGCCTGGGACCTCGGAGGGCCGGAGGATCTGCTCATCGTATCGAAGGCCCCCTAGGCCGTAAAGGATCCGTTGCCCTCCGCGAATTCCCCCGGCCCATGGAGGACCGCCTGACGAACGGGAAGAGGCGTGAGGCGCTCGAATCTGGAAGATGGGGTGTTACTTTTCACCATCTGGCACGATGTAATAGATTAGAGGCAAGATATGAACGGGAGACATAATCGCCGCCATGGATGAGAGCGACGCCCAATTGGTGAGGCTGGCCAGGCAGGACCGATCCGCTTTCGTCGCCCTCTACCGGCGTTACCTGCCCCGTGTCTATCGCTACGTCTACCGGCGGGTGGGCAATCAGCAGGACGCCGAGGATGTGACGGCCTCGGTGTTCACCGAGGCGCTGGAGAGCCTGGAGGATTACCGGGAGCAGGGGAGCTTCGCCGGCTGGCTGTTCACCATTGCCCATCACAGGGTGGCCGACTACCATCGCCAGCAGAGGGAGAGGATATCCCTGGAGGCAGTGGTGCCCGCTTTATCCAATTCCGGCCCGGGCCCGGAGGCCCTGGCTCTACAGCGGGATAGGCTGGAGCGGGTAGCCCAGGCGCTGGATGAACTCACGCCGGATCGGCAAGAGGCGCTAGCTCTCCGCTTCTTCGGCGAGCTCTCCAACAAAGACGTGGCTCAGGTGATGGGCAAGAGCGAGGCGGCAGTGAAGATGCTGGTCTATCGGGCTCTACGTCAATTGCGAAGGAGGTGCAAGGAAGATGAGTGATGAGCGTTACGAGGCCGATGAGTTGAGCGAGCTGATCGACCGCGTGGTTCTCCACGGTGCTGAGACCATCGGGGACGAGGCGAGCCTGGATGAGGAAACGGTGGCCCTGGCAAACGACCTGCGAGCCATGGCCCAGGCCACCCCGATGCGGGAAGGGTTCGCTCGGGAGCTGGAGAAGCGATTAGAGGCCCAGACCGCAACTCAAGCAAGCCAACAGTGGTCTCCGCTGGCATGGCAGGGCTGGGTCACGGACAAGATAAGCGATTTACGAGGAGGGAGTGTAATGAACAGGCATAAAGTGAGACGTTGGGCGCTGGCCATCGGTGGGGCAGCCATCCTGCTGGTCGTCCTGCTGCTGGGCAGTATCCTTTGGAAAGGCTCTTCGGAACGGCGGCTTCCCCTGTTGCCTCTGCTATCTTCAATGCCAGCCCTGGCTCAGGAGTGGAACCCACAGCGACCCTTCGGCGCCCTCGGCGACGTGGAGTTGGTGCTGGAGGCCGAGTTGCCCGATGGTCCAAGCGAAGCCCCCGTTTACCAGCAGACAGGCAACGCCCTGCCCTCCACGCCCGAGGAGGCCCTCGCCTGGGCGGAGCAATTCGATCTGTCCAACCCGCAAGTCTACCGTGACGTGCGCGACCCCGGTAACCTGATCGTCATCGGCAGCGACGGACAAACGCTCAGTTTCAACACGGATGCGCCGTGGGCGGCTAGCTACGGCCGGGGCGTTAATCCTTTCTTCATCTGGCGGGCAAGCGATCCCAACAACCCGCCTCCCCTCAGCTTCGAGGCTGCACGCGACATCGCCATCGCCTTCCTGCAAGCACACAACTTATTGCCGGATGCCTATCAGGTGGAGGAGGAGAGCAGCACGGCGCCGTCAGGCGTGGAGGCTCCACCAATCCGCCAGATGCTCATCCGTCCGCTGCTCGACGGCTACCCCGTCGAGGGGCACGACGCCGAGATACGAGTGCAGGTCGGTCCCGACGGCACGGTCTACAGCGCCTGGCTGTCGCCGCTAGCATTTGCACAGGGCGAGACCTACCCCCTGAGGTCAGCCCAGGAAGCCTTCGAGGCGCTGCGCACCGGTGACATCAAAGGCCCCTTCCGCCTGAGCATTGAGTGGCGCGCTCCGCCGGAGGCTGTGGCCGAAGCAGCACAGACGACCATCTATCGCCCTGAGCCCGCTACCTATCAGGCCGGCGACGCGACCACCGTGCGCGGCTCCGTGCAGTTACTGCGAGCCGTGGCCACGGGCGAGATTCGGGGCAGCCTTTTCAACAACGATGGCACTTTCGAACTGGCCGGCCCGTCCCTGGAGGAGATGGCTGCCGAGCTGAGCTACAACGAGGTCGTAGTTCAGGGCACCATCCAGGCCGAATTGGGCCCCCACCGCTGGCAGTTGGCCGTGAGCGACTGGTCCATCGCTTCACCGCTGCAAGCCAACCGCTTCGTCGGCACCGTTGAGATAGAAGGCGACATCACTTCCCTCGTCGCCGACGACGGGGCGCGCTATCGCCTGCTCTCTCCCCCGGATGGTTTGAGCGATGGTGACCGGGTGGCCGTCTCCGCCGAGGTCGTCCCTGGCGAGGGAGACGAGCCGCCCCTCTTGCGCTGGTTCAGCATCGAATCGCCGCCTGCTATCCAGCAATACGTCAGCGGCAGCAGCGAGAGCGTGTCGGTGATAGTAGAGAAGGTGCAAGTGGAGAAGGAGGTGATCGAAGCAGCGCCAGGGCCGGTGCCAGTTGAAAAGGTCATCGTTGGCGCTCTCCACTTTGAGGAGGACGGCCCCGTATTGGAGACACCCGAAGGTCAGCGGTTCCGCGTCGTGGGCCTGCCCGACGAATTGAACACTGGCCGCAATGGGCGCGTGGTCGCCGTGCGCGGCCAGGTGACTCCCCCCGCCGAAGCGGGTGATCTGCCTACCCT
>CAZXAF010000209.1:0-3181 GCA_964638905.1 uncultured Dehalococcoidia bacterium | reverse complement strand
GTCCTTGGAGGCCGAGGAGGGAATCTGCTCTATGATCGCTTCCAGAACCTCGTCGGTGGTCTGGACGGCGTAGTAGGCCTGGCCGCCGTAGAGCACGCCGTCGTTGGTCAGCCCGATGGCCTTCAGGTCGTCCGAGGCCACGGGAGCCAGGGGGCAGGTGCCGAAGCCGGCCACGATCTGCTCCACATTGAAGCCCAGCTCGGTCATCTTGTGCAGGCCCGTCTCCACCACCCGCGCGGCGACCTGCACCGACCCCACCAGGCTGGCAGTGGGAGCGATGGCCAGCATCAGGTTGGCCACATCCACCCCACACTTGCCGGCCACGTATTCGGCCACCTCCTCGTCAGGCAGCTTGCGGCCTTCCAGCAGGAGCACGGCTACTTCGGACTGATCGCGGTAGCTCAGGTGCTCGAACAGCTCCTCGCCGGCGTAGAGAGCCCGCGCCGGGCCGGAGCCCATGGCGAAGAACTTGCCCCGCTTGACGGCCCACCCCGCGTACTGGGCGGCCATGCAGGCGATGGCCGGATGCTCAACCCGCACGCTCACCCCCGGCAGCCAGAGCCCCCCCTCAATCCCCCCCAACTCTGGGGGGGAGGGGAAAGACAGGCGGGTGAACCCCACCTCCCCCAGCCCGCCCAGACAGGCCTCGGCGAACATCTTGCCCGCGGCAAAGCTACCCGGCACGTTGACGCCGGCATCAATCACCGTGGCGCCGTTGGGCAAAGTGTGCGCTGCCACGCCCAGCACCTCGGCCTGGGCCGTCATCTGCTGCAGAATACCGGCTGCGCGTTCATTCACGCTGATCATAAATCAGTACCTCCCCCTTACCCAGAGCAGTCACGTCGCCGTTATAGCGGCGATAGAAGCCCTCAAAATACTCATCGCCGATAGACATCCCCCACGCCTGCAGTTGCAGCAGATAGTAGCGCAGGAAAGTGGGTTGGAAGCGGCAGTCGTAGCGGAAAGTGGGCAGCAGCTCCGCGTGGTCAGCTAACGCCACGATGGTCCCACGTTTCATCCCGGCCCCAGTCCGCGCACCGAGGCGACCAGAGACAATGATCGAGCCAGCGATCATCTTCGCTCCGGCGAAGTCACCCACGTCGCCCAGGACGACGATCAACCCCCGGCGCATCTGCGCACCGACCTCCTGGCCGGCATCGCCCTCGACGACGATCACCCCTCGGTTCATCCCCCGTTTCTCGCCTCGGTAGGCCGCGCCGAGCAGGTGGCCTGCGTTCCCCCTGATCCATAAGCGGCCGCCCTGCATGTGCGCCCCGGCCCAGTCCCCAGCGTTGCCCTCCACCACGATTTCCCCGCCGCGCATGTACGCGCCCAGATGCAGGCCCACATCACCCCGCACAGTGATGTACCCCCGCGTCATCCGCTGTCCTATCTTCTTGACGTGGCGCAGGTCACCTTCGACGACGATTTGATCCGAGTCCTCACCCTCCACCGTGAACAGGTCGCCCAGGCTCACCTTCCGCCGGCCGTAGAAGGCGGGCAGCGCCTCGATCTCCGCCTGGCTACGGCCAATAAATTGGTCGGGGCAGATGCTATCGGCCTCGATGGGAATAGTGGTCGCTTCTTTCAGGCGCAAGGTGACCGCGTTCGTCTCATCCGCCATCCCTATGGTATATCCAGCACGCGATACGCGACCCAATGCTAAGTGCCTCCTTTCTGGTTAGAACGATACAGCGCTTCAGCACCATCGGATACCCGCTGCACTGGTTGCCTGCTACGTGGCCTCCTGGCAGTTACCACGACCGGACTTCCGCCGGTTAGCAAACGACAGCTTTCAGGACACCCCAGCAGCTGGTTGGACCGACTTACCACCACCAATGCCTCTTCTCTTCAAGTTCCCTCTGGTCGTGGGCAGACAGCGGCTTAGAGATGAAACTGAGTCCCCGAGGTCGGACCTGCTTGAGCCCGAGAAGCTTGCGAGCCTTGTACTCCTCGGTGAGCCTGAGAATGTCAGCCTTCTCTCGCACAGATCTCGTCTGATCGCAAATGTTCCGCAGAACGTTGCCCAGAATCACGTCGGCGTTATGCAAATCCATGACTCCGATGTCACCAGCCTCTCCGTCATGCACAAAGCGGCACCGAAGCCTATAAAGCCGCTCGATCACTACCTGCCAAGGAGCCGGATCTTCGTCGGTCATCCAGCCAAGAAACAGGACAACTCTCTCGACAATTGCATCTGGGAACTTGTCGCCCTGCTCAGTGAGCAGAGTTTCAAGGGCAATCATGTTGTAGGAGAAGGCTTCCCAGAGGTTTCTGGCAAAGAAGCTCTGCCCGGCAAGTGCTGCCGCTCGGCGGATCGCCCACCGCCACTCCTCCTTCACCGCCAACTGTCCGTTTAGGAGTCTGAGCAGATTTGGGAAGTGATGATGCTCTATGTAGCGCCTCCAGTTTCTGTCCAGCCGATACGGCCCGACGGGACCCAACCGAACGCTACTCCAGCGCCACTGTTCGCTCTCGCTGCACACGAGCGGAAACGAGTCAAAGATCCTCTGGCTGAACTCGGGCCCGCCGAACAGGATGCGATTAGGCCTACTGACCCGGAAGAACTGAGAGGATGCCAGAAGGTACACTGCCTCCTTGACCACCGAAAACTCGTGAGTAAGTGGCGCATCGTCTTCCCGCTTAGTTCGCAGGACGGCATAGGTCGAAGCCATCCTGAACGGGTCTCCTAGCGACTTCGCGAGACGCATCCGATGCTTATAATCTGCAACAGTACAATACAATCCCAGCCGCTTCCGAATCCGCGGTATCTTACTTGCCGATACGAACAGGACCCGGTCGACACGGAGCTCACCCCCAATGTCGCTACTGATCTCGAGGTTGTATATGGGAATGAGTAGCGTCCAATTCTTCTTCATGGTCATCCTCTCCAAGTCGGTCTAACTCCAGATGTGCCAGATGCCGTGTACCTGCTGTTTGGATGTACACGCCATTTGGCACAATCTATTGAGTATATCTTTTCTGCCCAATCACCCTCTATAGGGTTCTATGCGGAAACCATCTCGCAAGCAGAGGCCGTTGCCCATTCGCCGAACTCAAAGTCAGCTCACCGCTCAAATTGCCGCCGAATCACCCAAGCTCCACCTACGTATCCGTGAAGCCTTGCGCCGTGCGTCTGGCGTGGTCGCAAGGCGAAGGTTTGCGGTTCGTACAACGCCCG
>CAZXAF010000208.1:0-3187 GCA_964638905.1 uncultured Dehalococcoidia bacterium | reverse complement strand
CACGGCGAGGGCTACGTCCGCCTGTCGCTCACCATCCCCGACGAGCGGCTGGAGGAAGGCCTGCGGCGGCTGGAGAGATTAGCCGCAGGGGGGACGGGGTAGATACTGGCTGGAGACGTGTCTGGGGGCTAGCCAAAAGGATTTGGTGGGAGGCCCATCTCAGCTATTCGCTTCTCCAGGGATGAGATGACGGCCTCTGAGGCTCTTTCGAGAGAGTGAGCTGAAACTCTGACGATGATTCCCGGTCTGTCATCTTTGGGCTCAGCGAAGAGAATGTAAGCCTGGCCGTAGAAGCTGTTCATGATCTGGCCAGGGATGGGCTGCCCAATGAGAGCTGGATATCCATCTATCTTCCCAAACTCAGTGCGGTCGGCGGCCGCCCACCACTCCACGCGCATAGGCAGATAGCCGAGGAGGATGATCTCTATGTTGGCCGCTTCGTCGCCGCCGTACTCATTAGGCATCAGCCACGAGCCGTCGACCATGCGTACCACGCCGTCGCAGGCACTAGCCATGAGGCCCTCAGTCGAGAGCTCAGGGATGGCTAGAGGGGAGGAGAGGATCTCAGCCGGTGGTAAGGTGTCGACGGCTCCTACCCCATAGGACGTTTGCACGTCGCAGCGCTCACGGCCCACCGGCTCGTTGACGTCCTCCGGCCCCACAGCCAGGAAAGGTCCGAACTGTCCTCTGGCCCTGGGCTTGAGCAGGTCCTGCTCGGCCAGAGCATTGTCGTGCTCGACGGCGTCCATAAGAGCCTCTTGGTCAGTCATCCACGCTGGAGGGTTCTCCTCGTTGAGGGTCCTGGCTGCCCAAACGCCAGCCACTATTACCCCAGCTACGAGCACAACGCCAATAGCGCCGAGGAGCACTAAGGAGCTTCTAGACAGTCGTCGTTCAGAGCAAGCCTTCACGTCGTTGGTCCCACAGGTTGAATGCGAGATTCCCCCCTCTCACCAATTTACTCCTCCCGCGCTGGTTGTCAACGGTCAACCCCTCGTCCTTCTAGATCTTCGTCTTTGTTCCGGCGGCTGGAGGAAGGGCTGCGGCGGCTCGCGGGGTGGCGCCTGTCGGGATAGACGCAGCAAGCCCCTCCCTTTTTGCGGTATACTTGTAGGGGAAACCGCATTCTGTCAAGGAGGGCGAGGAGCATACCTGCAACCGGCCATGTCACCGCCGAGCCCAAGGAGCGGGCCTATCTGGTGGCGGTGGAGATCAAGGGGCGAGGCAACAGTCGCTGGAGCAGCCAGAGCTCGCTGGAAGAGCTGGCCCAGCTGACTCTGACTGCCGGCGCCAACGTGGTCGGAAGGTCCATACAGCGGCTGGAGCGCCCGACGTCCGCCCACTATGTGGGCCGCGGCAAGGTGCAGGAGCTGGCCTCTTTGCGGCATCGCCTGGACTACAGCACGGTAATCTTCGACGATGAGCTCTCGCCCTCTCAGCAGCGCAACCTGGAAGACGCCCTCGAGGTCAAGGTCCTCGACCGCACTGCCCTCATACTAGACATATTCGCCCAGCACGCCCGCACCCGCGAGGGGGCCCTTCAGGTGGAGCTGGCCCAGCACGAGTATCTGCTGCCTCGTCTGGCCGGACAGTGGACTCATTTGGAGCGGCTGGAGGGCGCGATCGGCACCCGCGGGCCAGGCGAGACCCAGCTTGAGACCGACCGCCGGCTGATCCGCCGCAGGATCCAGCACCTGAAGCAGCAGATCGAAGAGGTGCGGCGGCAGCGCGCGCTCTATCGGCGGCGGCGGGCGCGCCAGGGCGTCTCGGTGATCTCCCTGGTGGGCTACACCAACGCCGGCAAGAGCACCCTCATGCGGACCCTATCGGGGGCCGACGTGCTGGTGGAGGACAAGCTATTTGCCACCCTCGATCCGGTCACCCGGCGGGTGGTCCTCCCTCATGGCGGCGCCTTCCTCCTCACCGACACAGTGGGCTTCATCCAGAAGCTGCCCACTCAACTGGTGGCCGCCTTCCGCGCTACCCTGGAGGAGCTATCCGAGGCGAGCGTCTTGTTGCACGTGGTGGACATAACCCATCCGGATGCCGCCGAGCAGGCTCAGACCGTGGAGGATACCCTGATCGACCTGGGCCTGGCCGACAAGCCCTGCATCACCGTCCTCAACAAGGCCGACCTCATCTGCGGGCCGGACGGGGCGCCCATCGAGGGGCTGGAGGCTTTGGGCGAGGTGCGGGCCTCCCTCCGATACTGGCGGCCGGACGCGCTCCTGGTGTCGGCGACCAGGGGCTGGGGCCTGGCCGACCTCCTGGGGCGCATCGAGGGCGCGCTGGGCCTTGGGGAAGGTGAGGCCGCCTCCTGGGCCTATCGAGAGCGCTCGGCAGGGTAGGGGGCAACCCAAGAAGAACGGGTTCTTTTGCTGAGGACTACATTGACAATTTTCGATATAAGCGTTATGCTATTGGTGTTATGGCTCAAGTGAAGCAGATGTCACGGACATCCATAGTCGAGGGCTGCTGCCCGGGCCTGGCAGGGAAGGTGCCCTGCGCCGCCGATGAGGAGGCCAAGCGCTGGGCTGCTGTGTTCAAGGCTTTTGCTGACCCTACTCGGCTGCAGATCCTCAGTCTGGTGGCCAGGAACCCGGGCGGCGTGTGCGAGTGCGAAATCGTTGGCTGCACACCGCTCAGTCAGCCAACCATCTCCTATCACGTCAAGGTGCTCAAGGAGGCAGGCCTGCTGGAGGTCGAGAAGCATGGGCTGTGGTGCTACTACCGTCTGCGCAAGGAGGTCCTGGCTCAGATAGTGGCCGCCCTCAGCGGCCTGGGCCGATAGCCATTGAAAAGCAAGCCGTGTCAGCCGTTTGTACATATGGAGGTAGATTATGGACAGTGACAACGAGATCAAGGAGGCAGTGGGCGAGCATTACGCCGAGGTCGCTCGCCAGGCTGCGCAGCGGGCCGCCGCTAGCTGCTGCCAGCCCCAGCCGAGCTGTTGCGCGCCGGCCGAATCTGAGGTTGCCAACCCCACCAGCAGCCGGATCTACGCGCCGGAGGAACTGAAGGAGGTCCCCCTGGAGGCGTTGCTGGCCTCTGCGGGTTGTGGCAACCCGGTGGCCCTGGCCGAGCTGCATCCGGGGGAGGTTGTCCTGGACCTGGGCAGCGGCGGCGGCATCGACGTTCTCCTCTCCGCGCGGCGGGTGGGCCCCACGGGCAAGGCCTACGGCCTGGA
>CAZXAF010000207.1:0-3190 GCA_964638905.1 uncultured Dehalococcoidia bacterium | reverse complement strand
TGAAGGCGCTGCCGAAGAAGGTGAAGAACACGTACTTCCAGGCCGAGTAGACCTTACGGCCGGTCCCCCAGACGGAGATCAGGAAGTACATGGGGATGAGCTCGATCTCCCAGAAGATGAAGAATAGCAGTAAGTCCAAGGAGGTGAATACGCCCAAAAGGCTCGTCTCCAGCAGCAGCAGCCAAACGAAGTACTCCTTGGGCCGCAGCTCGATTCTCCAGGAGATGAGCACGGCGACCAGGCCCAAGAGGGCGGTGAGCACCACCATGGCCATGCTCAGCCCGTCGACGCCAAGCAGGTACTGGACGTCGAAGTGGGCGATGTCGCCGCTGATCCAGGTGTGGCTTTGCACGAACTGGAAGCCGGCCTCGTCGCGATCGAAGACAGCGAAGAGGGCCAGGGAGGCGACAAGCACGACGAAGGCCGCGCCGGCCGCCACCCAGCGGGAGTCGCGCTCTCGCTCCCTGGGCAGGAGGGCGATAATAGCGACCCCTAGCAGCGGGAAGAAAACGATGAACGATAGCACAGTCGCTCTCCCCTACGGATTCGCGATCAGAATACCGGCCACGATAGCCACAATCCCCAGAAAAATGGCAGCCCCATAAAGCTGGAGCTGCCCCGACTGAATCAGGCGCAGGCGGGAAGCGCTGAAGCTGGTGAGCCGGGCCACCGCGTTCACCGCTCCGTCCACCACATACCTATCGAAAAGGTCCAGGCCCACCGCCACCGTTCGCAACACGACGCGCCGCACCAGAATGTCCTCGTACAGCCAGTCCATGTAGTACTTGTTGGCCACCAGTCGATGGATGGGCCCAAACGCCTGCCGCACTCTATCGGCGCTCAGCAGGCGCGCGCTGTAAATGGCCCAGGCCACCACAAAGCCGCTCACGCCGAAGATCATCGATAGGGTTGCCAGCCCAAACTGGAACTCTATGTGCGTCAGCCGCTCGTGGGCCAGCTCCGGCAGCCAGCCCTCCAGAAGATCGGTCACCCCGTGATGGAGGTTGAAGAAGCCAGTGACTACGGCGGCCACCGCCAGGATGACCAGCGGCACCACCATCACCGGCGGCGACTCGTGAGGCTTGGCCTCGTGGCCAGCGTGCTCGCTGGCCGGAGCCCCGCCTCCCCTGTACTCGCCGCCGAAGGTCAGGAAGATGGCCCGCCCCATGTACAGGGCGGTCATGAATACCACGATCAGGGCCACCCAGAACAGCGCTCGCTGGTCCTCCCAGGCCGCCGAAAGAATCTCGTCCTTGCTCCAGAAGCCCGATAGAGGGAAGATGCCCGCCAGGCTCAGGGCGGCGATGACGAACGTGACGAATGTCCAGGGCATGAAGCGACGCAGGCCGCCCATGCGGCGCATGTCGAAGGTGTGGGTGGCATGGTTCACGCTGCCCGATCCCAGGAAGAGCAGCGCTTTGAAGAAGGCATGGTTAAACAGATGGAATATGGCCGCGCCAAAGCCTCCCACCCCCAGGGCCAGCATCATGTACCCTAGCTGGCTGATGGTAGAGTAGGCCATCACCCGCTTGATATCGGTCACGACGATGCCCATGCTGGCGGCCATCAGGGCCGTGATCCCTCCTACCACCGCCACAGCGTTTATGGCCTCCTCCGAGGCGCTGAAAATGGGGAACAGGCGGGCCACCAGATAGACCCCCGCGGCCACCATCGTGGCGGCGTGGATCAGAGCCGACACCGGCGTCGGGCCCTCCATGGCATCGGGGAGCCACACGTGCAGGGGGAACTGGGCCGACTTGCCAACCGCCCCGGCGAAGACGCCGGCGGCCAGCCAGGTGAGAATGACGTTGCCGATAGCCCCGGCCATCGCCATCTCCTGGATGCGCGGGATGTCCAGCTCTCCCGTCTGCGTCCAGATGAGGAGGATGGCCGACAGGAACCCCAGGTCGCCCAGGCGAGTGACCACGAAGGCCTTGGTGGCCGCCGCCCTGGCCGCCGGCCGCTCGAACCAGAAGCCGATGAGCAGGTAGGAGCACAGGCCGACCATCTCCCAGAAGACGAACAGCATGATCAGGTTCTCGGCCAGCACCAGGCCGAGCATGGCGGCAGTGAACAATGACATGAAGGCGAAGTAGCGAGAGTAACCGCGATCGCCGTGCATGTAGCCCTGGGAGTAGACCTGCACCAGGAAGGAGACGGAGGTGACCACCATCAGCATGATGGCGCTCAGGCCGTCCACCGTCAGCCCCAGGTTCACCGTCAGCGAGCCGATGGTCAGCCATTCGTGGGTTGGGAAGCCCAGATTGGCGCCCTCTTTGTCGATGACGCTGTCCAGCACCCACAGCGAGAAGAGGAAGGACATGCCGATGGCGGCGATGGTGATGTAGCCGCTCCATGCCGGCCAGCGGCGGGCCACCAGGCTGATGATGACGAACGAAGAGAGCGGGATCAGGAAGATGGCCCAGACGATGCCTTCAGGGACGGTGTTCAGCATTGCCTATATCTTCCTCATGATCTCCTTGGCCACGTGCAGCTTGCCCTGAGGCACGTACAGCTTCCGCGGCTCCAGCTCGCCGGCCTCCGCCCACTTCTCCGATAGAGGCACCACCCGCACGGCCAGGCCCTCGGCGTTGAACAGCTCCTTCCAGGCCTCGGCTATGTAGGCGTTCTTGACCTCCATCAGCTCCACCCACATAGCGCCCTACCACCTCATCAGATTGATCTTGTCGATGTCGATAGTCTCCCGGTTGCGGTAGACCACCACCGCCAGGGCCAGCGCCAGCGCTGCCTCGGCGGCCGCCACCGTAATCACAAACACCACGAACACATGGCCGCTGACGTCCGTGGGCGGGCTCACAAAGCGAGAGAAGGAGATGAGCGTCAGGTTCACGGCGTTGAACATGAGCTCGATGCCCATGAGGATGCCCACGGCGTTGCGCTTGGCCAGGGCCACATAGAGGCCGATGGAGAAGAGGAGGACCCCCACGATGAGATAGTGCCCCAGATCCACCGACACCGCCTAGTCCTCCCGCACCAAGACGATGGCCCCTATCATCGCCACCAGAAGGATCACGGAGGCGATCTCGAAGGGGAGGACGTACTTGTCGAGGAGGGCCTCGCCGATCGCTCCCGCTGTCTCCGGGAAGGCGCCGCGAGCGGCCTCATTCCAATCGGTGACCAGAGCGATCGCCCCGATGGTGACACCGACCAGCGCTGCCAGCACCAGGCC
>CAZXAF010000206.1:0-3203 GCA_964638905.1 uncultured Dehalococcoidia bacterium | reverse complement strand
AACCCTCCACCAGGATGCGCCCCTGATGCATGATGACCAGGCGGTCGCAGAGGTGGGCAGCCTCCTCCATGTAGTGAGTGCAGAGGAGCATGGTCACCCCCTGCTCCTTGAGATAGCGTAGCTTCTGCCAGACCATGTGGCGCGCCTGAGGGTCGAGGCCGGTGGTCGGCTCGTCCAGCACCAGGATCTTGGGCTGGTTGATCAGCCCGCGGGCGATAGTGAGCCGCCGTTTGAGGCCGGTGGACAGGGCCGCGATTGGCTCGTTCTGCTTGTCCACGAGCTGGAAGAGGACCAGGCTCTCGTCTATGCGCTGGTCGGCCAGCTCCCTCGGCATGTCGAAATAGCGGGCATAGACCGCCAGGTTCTGGCGTACAGAAAGATCGGGGTCCAGGTTGTCCTCCTGGGGCACTACGCCCAGGATCGACTTGATCCGGCGCGGCTCTCGCCACACGTCCATGCCGTCCACGGCCAGTTCGCCCTCCGTCACCGGCGACACACAGGAGATCATGCGCACGGTGGTAGTCTTGCCGGCGCCGTTGGGCCCCAGGAAGCCAAAGCACTGCCCCTTGCGCACCGAGAAGTCGATGCCGTCCACGGCAGTGAAGCCGTCATAGCGTTTGACCAGGTTTCTAGCGCGGATTATCTCGGTCATGGGTGAGAATGGGAGAACAGCCACTCTTTCTCCGGCAGGCACAGGCGATGATAGCAAAGCCAGCTTGGCAGGGGCAAGAAAAGGCCGAGGCTTCTCTTCCGTCTGCCTCGGCCGCCGGAGCTTTTTCGCCGGCTTCGCTTCGCCTACTCTTTCTCTTCCTCCTCATCGTTGGCGAACTCGTAGAGGGTGATATCGACCTCCGCATCCTTGCTACGGCTGTCCCAGTCTTCCGAGTCGTCTCTCTCGTCGAAGCTTTCCTCTTCCTCTTCCACATCGCGGCGCACGAGAGCCTCCTTAGTGTAGGGGCGGAAGGTCTCGCCGGCCGTGGGCGGGAAGGAGAGCTTACCTGCCTGGCTGGGGTCCTGGAAGGTCTCCTTGATGATCACCCGGACATCCTCTCCGTTGAGGTTGGCGATCGCCGCCGCGTACTGGTTGCCCCCTTCCATCATCTTCATCAGGCGCCTGCCCAGCTTAGGCTCTACCTCTCCCAGGTATTCTCCCTGGCTGCTCTCCACCACCAAGATGTTATTCTGTTGACGGAGAAAGACCTCGTCCCCTGCTGTCATGCGGGCGGTAGCCTGGGATGCCGGCCGCGTGAGGACAGTTGTGCCGGTCTTGCCCATCTCCGAAATGAACATCTGGGGAGAGAGCTTCTTGCCTCCCTCCGCTTGGACAGGTGCCCCCTCGCCCAGAGTTGCCAGGCGCGACAGGTTCTTCTGGGCGATGGAGTTGAGAGGGTCAAGCTCCAGGGCCTTGCCGTAGGCTTCCCGCGCTTCTGTGTAGCGGCCGAGCTGGGTCAGGGCCTTCCCCAACCGATTGTAGGCATCTACGTCGTTGGGGAAAACAGAGATGATCGCTCGGTTGACGGCCGCGGCTTCCTGCCACTGGCCCTGCATGGCCAACTGGATGGCCTGCTGGGTCCGCTGCCGCCTAAAAAGACTTGTCCTGTCATCCGCTGTAAACACCATTTTCGTCAAATCACCCCACAGTGCCGCGCATTTTATAGGTTTGTGCAGTCTTTTGCAAGTCTGCCCTGACGGCGTCTCGAAGAGATTCGGTGACTACCGCCGTCGCACACATCCATTAAAGACGCTAGGACAAGTCTGACGTTACGCCATTCTCCAAGAAAGCCTGTAAAGTTACCTAAACTTCCCTCGAAAATATGGCGAGTTGACTTACCTAAGAACGCTCATCTCCTGAGATAGTTAACCGATCTTGGCAAAAAACCGTGAGTTACCGCCTGTGTGGCTTCCTAATGCTCGCTGGAAGATCAGGTCATCCTGGAGAGATACGATCGTCAGACAAGGGGGGATTTCAGGGACGCTTGCGGCCGCACCGGTTCACCCTTCGGTCAGTTGGTCGGGGTGGGCAGATTCGAACTGCCGGCCTCACGGTCCCGAACCGTGCGCTCTAGCCTGACTGAGCTACACCCCGCTAGCCCTCCTCCAACCCATCAAACCGGTGGCGTCTCATTCTAGCAAATGCCGCTCAGGGTGTCGAGGTCTGGAGCGTTCGGCGATGGTGGCGCAAAGCTGAGCAAGATGATGCCTGGCGCGCAACAAGGGGCTGGGGAAGAAGGGCAACAGGAGGCTTACCAGGCCTTCAAATCCGTTTTGGGGGATGTAAGGAAACGAGCCGCTGCTTAGCGAAGGCGGGGCGTATGAAGAGCCCCGTCGCTGATCGGCTCGTCGATGTACAGGTCGCCGTTCCGGATCTTGATGTTGAACCCGCAGGTGGGGTTGGTGCACGCCCATGCCTTATAGTAGATGGGTGCACCCTGGCTCCCAAAATCAGATAGAGGAACCAGATCACCGGTTTGGCACTTTTGACACTTGGGGAAACTGTTCACCACTACCACGAGAGCCCTCCCAACCGAACGTAATCGCCAGGGAGTATAGCAGAGCACTACTGCTCTGGCAAGCGGCAGGAGGGCACTTATTGGCAAGAGTGCGAAAATTTTGCGAAAGTGGTTCTTGCCCCGGAACGGAAGGTAGGTCCAGTGCGTTATTGACAGGGGGATGATCGATTCGGCGGCGGGGACGGCGAAAGCAGGTGGAGACGATGACCCCATGGCTAGATGATGCCTCTCCCTACGTTAGGTGGCAACGGTTTGCGGCCCTGGGAAGAGGGTAGCCAGGAATACTGACGACTATCAGAGAAAGCTCCTCCCCTGAGAGAGGCTGGCCTGTAGGGGGACAGGTCGGCCTCTTTCTTCTGTCAGCCTAGAGGGTTGCTTCCCGCCTCACCAGCCACCACTCCAGGCTGTCCGCCAGGGCCAGCCAGGAGGCCTCGACAATGTCGGTGGAGGATCCCACCGTCGTCCAGACGCGCTCGCCGTCGGTGGACTCGATGAGCACCCGCACGTAGGCGGCGGTGCCGGCGGCGCTATCGATGATGCGCACCTTGTAGTCCACCAGCTTGATCGCCTCCAGCGTGGGATAGAACTGGATCAGGGCCTTGCGGACGGCGGCGTCCAGGGCATTCACCGGCCCGTTGCCTTCGGCGGCGGTATGGATGCTCTCGTCGCCCACCCGCACCTTGACCATCGCCT
>CAZXAF010000205.1:0-3224 GCA_964638905.1 uncultured Dehalococcoidia bacterium | reverse complement strand
ACAAGCGGCCGGTGCGGCCCAATCCCGCCTGCACCTCGTCGATGATCAGCAGGACATCCGTCTCGTCGCACAGTTGGCGCACCCGCGGGAAGTAGTCTGGCGGCGGGATGAGCATCCCCCCCGTGGCCGGGATCGTTTCCACGATGACGGCGGCGGTGTCGGCATCGATGGCCTCCGCCAGGGCCTCGATGTTGCCGAAGGGCACTCGCCTGAAGCCGGGGGCCAGCGGACCGAACTTGCCTGAAAAGCCATCGGTGGCGGCCAGAGCCAGGCCGGTATGGCCGTGATAGGCGCCCACAACGCAGATGATGCCGGCCTTGCCGCTGTAACCGCGGGCCAGCTTGATGGCTACGTCTGCCGCCTCGCCGCCGCCCACGCCGAAGACGGTGTAGGTGATATCGCCGGGAGTCAGCTCGGCCAGGCGTTTGGCCAGAGCCGCCCGGTGCTGGCTGATCAGGATGTGATCGCCGATGTCCAGATGGTCAAGGGCCTGCTGCAGGGTGGCTATGATGCGGGGCGGTCGGTGCCCCAGGTTGAATACGCCGCCCGCCGAGCGACAGTCGATCCAGGAGCGCTTGCCGTCCAGATCCCACACCCGCACGCCCTCGCGGCGGCCGGGCACGACGTCGATGCCCATCTGCCGATAGGCCGCCACCTTCGATGGCGATACGTAGCTGGCGAAGTCGTTGATTATCGATTCGCTAGTGGGATGAGCATCCGTCACTCATGTCCTCTTTTCGGCTGTCGCCCTGTCCTCACCTGAACCGTCATGAGCATAAACCGAAGGCAGATGGCCTGTCAGCCCCTTTGCTGGAGAATGGCGCCCGCCGCTGCCCGGCCGCTCAGCATGCAGCCGTGGATGCCGTGGCCGAAGATGGTGTTGGCTCCCACCATCCACAGCCCGGGGATCTCCGTCTGAAGAGGAATGCGAGCGGTCATGAACTGGGCAGGAGTGTGCTCCAGGCCGTAGCTGGTGCCGCCGGTGGACAGGGTGAAACGCTCCTGGGTCAAGGGCGTGGCCGATTCCTGCCAGACCACCCTGCGGATGAAGCCGGGCATCATCTCCTCCACCACCTTCAGCATTCGCTTCTCCATCTCTTGCTTGGCCGCCACGTAGGACGGCGTGTGGCGATACCCCGACCTGGTCGGGGCGCTGGCCGGCCCCTGGGAGGCGCCCCAGACCTGCGGCTGGGCGGGCGCCATGCTCATGAGCTGGAGGTTGGTGTAGCCTTTGGGAGCGATGTTCTCGCTCAGCGGGTCCTTGAGGGAGGCGATGGAGATGAAGACGTGCGGTCTCTCCGGCAGGCGGCCCTCGTAGCAGGCGGCGAACTGCTCTTCCGCGTCGTAGGCGGGCACCAGGCTGATGTTCGTGCTTGGCAGTCCCAGCTCCGAGGGGTCTACCTCCATAGCCATGTAGATGATGAACAAGGGGAGGGCCATGCGATAGTCCTTCACCCGCTGGGCCAATGTGGAGCTGAGGCGCTCCTCTCCCACCATCTCCAGGAAGGTGCGCTTGGCATCGGCGTTGGACAGGATGATAGGCGCCCGCAGTTGCTCGCCGTCGGCCAGCTCCACGCCCACCGCCCTCTCGCCCTCCACGATGATCCGCTCGACCCTTGAGCGCAGACGCACCTCGCCGCCGCCCTCCTCGATGGCCCGCATCAGGCCTTCCACCAGCGGTCGGCCGCCGCCTCGAATGAAGTAGGCCCCACGCATGTAGGAATCGGTGACGAAGGCGTGTATGCCCACCGACGCCTTGTTGGGCGGAGCCCCATAGGTTCCGCATTGGACGGCCAGCACGTGGCGCAGACGATCGCTTGCCTCCACCGCATCGAAGACCTCGCCCAGGGTGCACTGGCTCCACGGCTTGCCCAGCACCCTCTGGAGGGGCTGCCGCCCGCCGGGCGGAGGGTGGCCAGTCACCATCCGCAGGAAGTCGATGTAGCGATCGATGGCCTGAGATTCGTGGGGGAAGGCAGCCATGAGGCGCTGCCGGTAGCGGTCCCAGCCGGCCGGCATCCGGAACGTGAGGTCGGGGAAATGGATGGTGTCGAAGCCGTCCTGGTCCATGGGGACGAACTCTACCTGGTCGGCTATGCCCAGTTGCTCCATGAGGCTGGGGAAGAAGCCTCCCGGCCCGCAGTCGCCGATGTAGTGGAGGCCCACGTCGAAGTCGAACATCTTCTTACGGCGGAAGGTCGAGGCATTGCCGCCGGGGAGAAAGTGCTGCTCCAGAACCAGGGGACGCTGGCCGCCTTTGGCCAGGACGGCTGCCGCCGTCAGCCCGCCGATTCCCGACCCGATGACGATGGTGTCGTATTGCTCAGCCATGGCTGTTTCCCCCTTTCACCTGCTGGCGCCTTGGAGAGCGGCCAGCGGCGGGAGGTCATCATTTTGCCTGCGTGCGGTTGGGGAGCTCCCCCAGAGCCATGCGAACGAGTTCGATGATGTGATAGTTGGCCAGGCCCCGCGCCTGGGTATCCTGGCTCATCGTGGTCCGGCACACGGGGCACAGATAGCACATCGCCTCCGCTCCTGCCGCCTGGGCATCGTCCAGGTTGCGAGCGCGCACTGCTGGCGCCCCCTCCGGCTGGAGGGCTGTCAGCGCCCCCGAGCAACAGAGCGCGTTGTCGCGGTCGTACTGCCGCTTGACCCGCTCCACGCCGATCCGCTCCAGGACGGCATCCACCGCCTCCTCTTTGGCGGGAGACAGCCGCGAGGCGCAGGGCCGCTGATAGGCCACGCGCAGGCCGAGGGGCCTGATATCTTCGCTGTGGGCGTCAAGATAGTCGCGAAGGTATTCGACGATGTGGACGGGGCGGAAAGGCACCGTAATGCCCAGTTGGGGCGCTCTATCGACCAGCATGCCATAGCAGTCGTCGTGGACGAGGATGACCTCCTGGGCGCCGGTGGCGGCCAGATTATCCACGAACCCCTGGGCGTGACGGGCGGTAACGGAGGGCGCTCCCAGGTGATCGAAGAGGATGTAGCAGAAGAAGTGCCGGCCCTTCACCGTCGGAAGCCCCTCGAACAGCCGCCCCTCGAACAGGTCGGGGTCGCTGCGGCTGAAGACGCAGGCCGACAGGACCCGCTCTTTGGCCTCCGGCACCTTGACCTCCGTTGTGGCGACGAACATCGCCTCCTGGCTGGCGATCATCTGCGGCGGTATCTTCAGGGAGCCGAACTGCTCCTGGCGCTCCATGATCAGGTCGAGCGGCCGGGCA
>CAZXAF010000204.1:0-3242 GCA_964638905.1 uncultured Dehalococcoidia bacterium | reverse complement strand
GTTAGCCGGTTTGATAGCCGATCCTGAGGTCAAGCAGAGCTGGGCTCGCGGTGAGGCGCTGGCCGCCCAGAGAAGTTCGGATTGACAGTGGAGTGGATCTGGGCATAATGGCTATGACCGTCCTCAGAGCGGCGACGATATCTCCATCAAGAGGGGCAAACCAAGGCTTTGGTTCGCCCCTTTTCAATTGGGCGCAGTTGCTCTTGTCTCCCACAGCCATACCTGTTCCAAATTGGGCCGGAAATCAGGCGGTTTCTAGGGAAATCTACCATTGCCCGTAGCCTGAACCAGTCCCGAATCAGCCTGTTTCTCTCGATTCATAGGTGCGGGAGATAGAGGCAACTACACCCCTTTCAATTCTACATCAAGCACCACATCTAGCCTCTGAAAGACGGCGTTAGTGGCGCGGCTTCTGTTGACCGCTGTGCCCCCGACCAGCAACTCCGCCAGGTCGCTCGTTTCATCGAGGACGCCGACGTTGTTGTAGTAGGTGAGGCCGAGCCGGGCCGTGCGTCCATCCAGCCAGTTGGACCTCCCAGCATGGCCTTGCGAGTGAGGCATCTGCGTTTCACCTCGACGGCGCATTGGGCGAACTGTCGCGCTGGCGATTCCTCATCGCGGGACATGGCCCTGGATTGCCCGAGGTAGACGAGCCTTACACCCTCTCCTTGCATCGTATGTACCATCGCCGGTAGAGATGGGCGAAGATCGTGATGAGGAGAGTGTCCAGGAGGAGGCGCAGGTCGTTGGCCCAGGCCAAGGTAAGGAGGATAACCGACGAGGGTCAGAACGATGAAGTCGGCGGTTGTCACTGGCTCGGCTGGCGCGCCTTTAGAGAGAGGCGGCTACGATTAGGCTGTTCTCAGTCAATGGGGGGTTAAGGGATGCCTAAGAAGACGGCGTTGCTCGAATGGGTACGGAGTGGTGGGCGCAGCATGGCCTGGATCGCTGATCGGATTCAGTACAGCTACCAGCAGACCTGGAGCATCTTGCATGGCCGCGCGCCCATCACGGAGCGCTTTGTCGTGCGGTGCTTTTCCAACATCCCAGGGCTACCGGCTGATGTGTTTGAGGAGCATGGGTACGTCTTGGAAGATGACGGGCTTGTGTACAAGAGAATCCCGTTAGAATAAGGCATCATAGCGGGGGCAGGCCCTTGCTCTGACTTCCCCTGAAAGGCCTTCAAACGTCTGACCCTTAGCGATTTTGGCGCCATGCTGGGCCAGGCTGTTGGTCGGTGGCCTTGCGGCAATACATACGTGTCCATGCTGCTCAGCGGGAGGGCACTCATCACCAACCAGGTAGCCAAAGCGACGCGGATTCCCGTGGCGGGAGCGGCCAACCGGACGGGGAAGCACAGGGCGATCCACTGCCAACATTGGGGATGGATCGGTCGCGCAGTTGAAAGCAGCGTGGGACGTGGGGGCTGATCGGCGCGAGCTGTACATCATGACGGGCATACGGATGGTCCACCTGGCGCTCACTGATCCACCCCCGCCGGTTCCTGGAGCCGACCATGGATTGGCTTTCAATTCCGATGCTCCCAGTCTCGCCACCAGCCGATTTGCGCCATGACATCCAGACCATACCTGCATTCCGGCACAGTGACCATCGGCACCGCTACCGAGGTGTAGGGTTGTCCCTGATGCAGACACGTCGGATTCATGCACTCTTTGGCTTCACCGGCAACAAACACCGCCCCCTCCAATTGTTGGACTGCCCTCGGCCATTGGTAGTAAGAATGGGCACGCAACGGTCATCCGCAATGGGGACAGATCCCCAATCTGATTTTGTAGATGTGCCGTGCCTTTACGCCTAACTGCCTGGCTGTCTTAGCCGCGCGCCGCTCTTCCCCGTTCTTTCTTGCTGCGATCCAATTGTACCTCACACTCATGCCCCAGTCACTTTTACCCCCACTCATTATCTCACTCATAGACAATAATGCCAACAGCGGCTTGACAGGTTCAGGTCTTTTGTGGTATAATATCTATGTCTCATAGACGATATAATCATCACATAAAGAACAGGCGTGGAGTCCTTATCATCAGCGCAAAAACAGACGTAAAAGGAGCAAAGGATGAGCACAAACGATGCCAGATGCTGGGAGAGCAGCGACCTCTATCTGGTAGCCGCTCTACGCTGCAGGGGGCACGAGCTTCTCGACATCCGCCAGGGTGAGCGTCGAGCCACTTTCATCCTGAAGGATTCCCCCAGCCTTCAGGAGGACGTCAGAGCCTACTTCACCCGCAAGCTTCGCCTGGAAGCCCTGGCCTACGCCGCCTCCATCAAAGACACCAAAGCCGCCATCTTCAATACGTAGCCAAATCGCCCTGCAGGGAGCCAAAGATGCCATACGATCACCTCAAGGAGCAGGTGCGGGAGGCCCATCCCATCGAGGATGTGATTGCCGAGACCGTGCCACTGCCCCCACGGAGAAGTCCCCAGGGCTACCAGATCCGCTGCCCCTTTCACCACGATTCCCAGCCCAGCCTCCACGTCTACCCCCAAACCGAGAGCTGGTGGTGCTACGGATGCCATCGCGGCGGCGACGTCTTCGACTGGATCCAGCTCAGAGACAAGGTCAGCTTCAGTGAAGCGCTCAGCATGCTGGCGGATCGGGCTGGCATTCCGCGCCCACAGCATGCCGCCGAGCCGCTGGCCCAGGTCCTCAGGCGCCGAGCCATCGAAGACGTGCTGAACCTGGCGGTGGCCTTCTATCACCACACGCTGATGAACACCCCACAGATCAAGCAAAGCCAACTGGATCGAGGGTTCAGCGAGGACACGCTGCGAGCGTTTCGGGTGGGATATGCCAACTCGGACAGTCTGGGGCGGCACCTGCGCCGCCTGGGCGTGGACGTGGCGCTGGCTCAGAAGGCTGGACTGCTGTGGGACGACGGGCGCGACGTCTTCACCCAGCGTATCATCTACCCGGTGATCTCGCGGGGTCGGGTCATCTACCTCACCGGACGGGCCACCACTCAGCAGCAGGTAGAGACAGGGAAGAAGTACTATCATCTGCGGGGACATCGCCCTCTCTTCCATCCCGACGCGCTGCGAGGGGAGGGGCCGCTGTTCATCGTCGAGGGACCAACCGACGTGCTGACCCTCCACCAGTGGGGACGGCGCGCCGTGGGCCTGATGGGACTGGGGAGGCTGTCGGAGCGCGATGTCTCAATGGTACAACGAGCCGAGGCCGTGTACGTGGCCCTGGATGGCGACCAGGCTGGTCAGCGCCGAGC
>CAZXAF010000203.1:0-3260 GCA_964638905.1 uncultured Dehalococcoidia bacterium | reverse complement strand
TGCTCATCGATATCCCCCGCGATGTCTTCCAGCAAAAGGCGGAGTTCGTCTACCCGGAGACAGTGGAGATGCGCGGCTTTCGGCCCCTGGCTGAGCCTGACCGGGAGCATATCGACAAGGCGGCGGAGCTGATCAACGAGTCAAAGCAGCCGCTGATCCTCGCCGGCCACGGGGTGATCATCTCCCAGGCTTACAAGGAGCTTCGGGAGCTGGCCGAGAAGGGAAACATCCCCGTCATCACCACCCTTCTAGGCATCAGCAGCTTCCCCGGCTCTCATCACTTGTGCCTGGGGATGCCCGGCATGCACGGCATGTACTGGAACAACGTGGCCATCGGCGAAGCCGACCTGCTGATAGCCATCGGCATGCGCTTCGACGACCGGGTGACCGGCCGCCTGCGTGACTTCGCGCCGAACGCCAAGGTGATCCACATCGACATCGACCCGGCGGAGATCGGCAAGAATGTGCGGCCGACGGTAGCCCTGCAGGGCGACGCCAAGAGCATCCTCAAGAAGCTGAACCGGAAGGTGGAGAGCCACCACCGGGGCGACTGGTTGGCTCACCTGGACGAGCTCAGGCGGGAACATCCGTCGATCACCATCCGCGACACGGACAAGCTGCTGCCCCAGTACGTAATCAAGACGATATACGACGCCTCCAGAGGCGACTGCGCGGTGGTGACCGGCGTGGGACAGCACCAGATGTGGGCGGCCCAGTTCCTCTGGTTCGATAAGCCCAACTCGCTATTCACCGCCGGCGGGCTGGGCCCCATGGGGTTCGAGGTGCCGGCGGCCATCGGCGTGCAGGTAGCCCGGCCGGGGGAGCTGGTGTGGTCGATCTGCGGTGACGGCGGCTTCCAGATGACCTTGCAGGATCTGATCACCGTGGCCATCAACGACCTGCCGATCAAGTTCGCCATCATCAACAACGCCCAACTGGGTATGGTGCGCCAGTGGCAGACCCTCTTCTACCAGGACAACCTGGTGGCCACGCCTCTGAGGAACCCTGACTTCGTGAAGATCGCCGAGGCCTACGACATCCTGGGGATAAGGGTCACTGACAAGTACATGGTGGAATCGGCCGTTTACAGGGCCATGGAGCACCCCGGGCCGGTGTTGATCGACTTCCAGGTGGACGAGCAAGAGAACATCTTCCCCATGGTGCCGCCGGGGGCAGCCCTGCAGGAGACGATCGACCTGCCCAAGTTCGAGAGAGAAAGGGTGGTGACGCCCGCATGAGAGAGCTACGCAAGCACGTCATCATCGCCCTGGTGGAGAACAAGCCGGGCGTGCTCAACCGAATCGCCAGCAAGTGGCGACAGCGGGGGTTCAACATCGAGAGCCTAGCGGTAGGCCACTCGGAGACGCCAGGCCTGTCCCGCATGACCTTCGTGGTCGACGCCAACACCGACGCCGACCAAGTGGTCAGGCAGCTGGACAAGCTGGTGGACATCGTAGAGATCCGGGACATCTCCGACGAAAACATCGTCTCCCGGGAGATGGCTCTCATCAAGGTGAAGGCCACCGCCGACAACCGCAGCCTGATCATCGAGGTCGTGCACATCTTCCGGGCCGATATCATCGACGTCGGACCGGAATCGTTGATCATCGAGGTCACCGGCCCTGACGACAAGATCGACGCCATGTTCGACCTGCTCAAGAACTACGGCGTGCTGGAGATGGTGCGCACCGGTCGGGTGGCCCTTATACGCGGCGCCGCCAGCTCCACCCCCGGCCTTCACGAGCTTGCCGAGGAGCCGTACGAGCGCTATCCGGAGGGCGAGGGGCCATATTCGTCTGAGTAGACCAAACGAAGGAGCTATGGCATGGCCACAATCTACTACGACGGGGACGCCGATCTATCGCTGCTGAAGGACCGCACCATCGGCATTGTCGGCTTCGGCAGCCAGGGGCACGCTCACGCCCAGAACCTCAAGGACAGCGGCTGCAAGGTGCTGGTCGCCGAACTGCCCGGCACGCCCATGCGGGAGCAGGCCGAGAAGGCCGGCTTCTCGGTGTCCAGCGCGGACGATGTGGCCAAGAAAGCGGATATCATCGTCATGCTGGTGCCCGATGTGGTGCAGCCCGCCGTCTACCACTCAGGCGTCGAGCAGGGGCTGACGGCGGGAAAGATGCTCATGTTCGCCCACGGCTTCAACATCCACTTCAACCAGATCCTGCCGCCGCCGGACGTGGACGTGACCATGGTCGCTCCCAAGGGCCCGGGGCACCGCGTGCGCGAGCTGTTCACCGAGGGCAGCGGTGTGCCCGGCCTGGTGGCCATTCATCAGGACGCCAGCCAGAAGGCCAAGCAGGTAGCCCTGGCCTACGCCAAGGGCATAGGCTGCACCCGCGTCGGCGTGCTGGAGACCACCTTCACCGAGGAGACGGAGACCGACCTCTTCGGCGAGCAGGTGATCCTCTGCGGCGGGGTGACTTCGCTCATGAAGGCCGCCTTCGAGACGCTGGTGGAGGCCGGCTACCAGCCGGAGAGCGCCTACTTCGAGTGCATGCACGAGTTGAAGCTCATCGTGGACCTGATCTACGAGGGGGGCATGAACTACATGCGCTACTCGGTGAGCGACACCGCCGAGTACGGCGACTACACCCGCGGGCCGCGAGTGATCGACGAGCGCGTCCGCCAGACGATGCGCCAGATCCTCAAGGAGGTTCAGGACGGCACTTTTGCCCGCGAGTGGATCCTGGAGAATAAGGCGGGGCGACCCAGCTTCCTGGCCCTGCGCAAGCAAAACGCTGAGCACCAAGTCGAGCAGGTGGGCAAGGAGCTGCGGGCGATGATGAAGGGGCTGAAGGGGCAGGAGGCTTCCTAGCCGATGGCGAAGGACCGATCCATCCCCCGACCTCCGGGCCGAGCTGCAGAGAGAAGAGCCCTCATCCTTAGCCGGCCCTCCCCCGACGGTGTCGGGGAGAGGGCCTGGACAGGCATGTCTGACAAAGGATGAGGAGGAATGGCAAGATGACTGAGGAAAAGGTACTGATTTTCGATACCACCCTCCGCGACGGCGAGCAGTCGCCGGGGGTGGCCCTGAACGCTAAGGACAAGCTGGAGATCGCCCGCGCCCTGGAGCGCCTGCGGGTGGACATCATCGAGGCAGGCTTCCCTGCCTCCTCACAGGGCGACCTGGAGGCGGTCTCCACCATCGCCAAGGAGGTGCGCGGCTCGATCATCGCCGGCCTGGGCCGAGCCGTGCCCGGCGACGTGGACGCCTGCTGGGAGGCGGTTCGGCACGCTGCCCAGCC
>CAZXAF010000202.1:0-3271 GCA_964638905.1 uncultured Dehalococcoidia bacterium | reverse complement strand
AGCGCTGGCCGCAGGAGAGGCACTCGCGGCGGCGGCGGATGCCGCCCTCCATGGCCCGCGAGTCGGTCACTTTTGAGTCGTCGAAGCCGCAGTAAGGGCACTTCATCTCTCTACCACCTGTTTGGGGGACAAGGAGCAGCATATCACAACATGTTGGGGATGTCAATGGTCTAAACCCAACATTTTGTGGCTAAGACGGGGCCTGTTGGCCCCCTTGGTTGCCCTTCGACAGGCCCTTCGGCTGCGCTCAGGACAGGCTCAGGGCGAGCGGTTAGGGGATGCCCGCGCATCTCCGCTCGTGGTGGGGAGGGTTTCAGCGCCGCACCCTAAACGGGGCGGCATCGGGAAGCCAGTCGATGCCCCCGCCTTCTCCGCCATCCGCAGTGGCGGAGTCCGCATGGCGGACAGGCGGGGGTCGGGAATCTGCCCGCCGAGCGAGTTTCAGCACCGCACTCTGATGGTCGCGGGCAGTTTGGTTCGACACACTTTGAGATGGGTGGTTCTTCCCACCCTCCCGCCCAGGGATGTTTCTTGACTCTGGGGGTGTCCCCCAGACCCCCGGCAGAGGGGGCTTGCCCCCTCTGCACTCCCCCAAGGGTGCAGGGTGTGCTTTTGCTGGTGGGCCGCCGTGGGCCAAAAAGGGGGCAGCGGGCTTGCTTTAGCCCCGGCCAAGCCCGCTGCCCGTGGTGCTGGTGGTAGAAGCGCTAGAGTTTGTCAGTGTCCGTTGCCCGGTGGGCCTTTACCCCTTAGCGGTGGACCACCGGGCGTCGCAAAAAACTTGGCAGCTCCGTATCTACTATGCCTTGCTCCAGGGAGTCCGCCCTGAGCTGGCGCAGCCTATCCTCTCGCGTCCGCTCCTCGTATGTCTCCGGCGTGGTGAAGCCCACACCGATGAGGGTGATCTGAACCTCGTCGCCTATGTCGGGGTCGGTGGCGGTGCCGAAGATGATCTCGGCGTCGGGGTCCACTACCTCGGCGATGATCTGGGCAGCCATGTTCAGCTCGTGCAGGCCGAGGGTGGTGGAGGCGGTGATGTTGAACAGCACGCCGCGAGCCCCGTGGATGCTGACATCCAGCAGGGGGCTGGTGATGGCCGCCTTGGCGGCCTCCACCGCTCGGTTCTCGCCGGCGGCGCGGCCGATGGCCATCAGGGCGGGGCCGGCCTCGCTCATGATCCGCCGTACGTCGGCGAAGTCCAGGTTGATGTCCCCGGGGGTAGTGATCAGCTCGGAGATGCCCTGGATGCCCTGGCGGAGGATGTCGTCGGCCACCCGGAAGGCCTCGCCCAGGCTGGTCTTCTGGTCGCAGATGGAGAGCAGGCGGTCGTTGGGGATGACGATGAGGGTGTCGACACGGTCTCGCATCATGGAGATGCCGTTCTCAGCCTGAAGCCGGCGGCGTGAGCCCTCGAAGGAGAAGGGCTTGGTGACCACGGCCACCGTTAGGGCACTGGCCTGCTGCTTGGCCACCTCGGCGATGATGGGAGCGGCACCGGTGCCGGTGCCACCGCCCATGCCAGCGGTGATGAACACCATCTCGGCATCTCGTACTGCATCCAGGATCTCGTCCCGACTCTCTTCGGCGGCTCGCTGAGCCAGGTCAGCGTCGCCGCCTACGCCCAGGCCCTTGGTTAGGCGGTCGCCGATGCGCAGCCGCAACTCCGCGTCGCAGCGCATCAGGGCCTGGATATCGGTGTTAACGCCCACGAACTGAACGCCCTTGACGCCGGCCTGGATCATGCGGTTGACGGCATTGCAGCCGGCGCCGCCCACTCCCACCACCTTGATTGGCGGCAGGCCTTCAGTATCTACCCTGTTCGCCACCTTTGCCTCCTTTCCCCTTTTCTTGCTGCCCATATCCATCTGTTTCGTTTGCTATTCAGGCAAAAGGAATTTGAACCAACGACCAATGCTGCGCAGCCACCCCCAGGAAGGGCCGTGCACCTTCTGGCTCACCCCGTGCCCGCGGCCGTTTGGCTGCGCCTGGTTCAGGCCCCAGTGCAGGAGACCCACGCCGGTGGCATAGGCCGGGTTGGCCAGAATGTCCGATAGCCCGTACAGACCGCGCGGCACGCCGATGCGAGCGGGCATCCGCAGGACCTGCTCGGCCAGAGCGTCCATGCCCGCCAGGTTTGCCGAGCCGCCGGTGAGCACGAGGCCGGCGGCCAGCAGTTCGTCGTAGCCGGCCCGCCGCACGTCCATGTAGATCATCTCCAGGATCTCCTCCACGCGGGCCTGGAGGATCTCCGTCAGGCGGCGGCGGGAGACGCTCTTGCGCCTATCGGCGCCGAAGGTGTCGATCTCCACCATCTCCTCGGCGTCGATCGTGCTGGGCATGGCGTGACCGTAGAGGGTCTTGGCCTCCTCCGCGGCATCGAAGGGCGCCCTGATGCCGGCCACCAGGTCGTGGGTGAGGTGATAGCCGCCCACGGGCAGGATAGTCGTGTGGAAGGGGGTGCCTTCGGCGAAAACGCAAACGCCGGTTGTGCCGCCGCCGATATCGGCCAGCACCACTCCCTGCCGCTTCTCTTCTTCTTCAAGCACGGCTTCGGCGCTGGCCAGAGAGCTGAGCACCAGGTCTTCCACCTGAACGCCCGCTCCCTCCACGCACTTGGTGAGGTTCTGGATGGCGGACACGCTGCCGGTGATGATGAGCGTCTCCACGTCCAGACGCTGGCCGTGCATGCCGGCGGGGTCGCTGACGTGCTCCTGACCGTCCACTACGAAATAGCGGGGGATGACGTGCAGCACCTGTCGGTCGCTGGGGATGCTCACCGTCTCTGCCGCGTCCAGGACGCGGCTCACATCCTCCGGCCCGATGGGTCGGTTACGGCCGGGGATGGCCACGACGGCGCGGTTGATCATCGAGTTGATGTGGCTGCCGCTGATGCTCACCTGGGCGGAGACGATGCGGGTGCCGCTGGACTTCTCGGCCTTCTCCACCGAGTTGAGAATGGACTCGGTGGCCTGCTGGATGTTCTCCACCATCCCTCGGTTCATGCCAGCGGTAGGAGAGATACCCACGCCCACGATGTGCATCTCCCCCTCGGGGGTTACCTCACCCACCAGAGTGCACACCTTGGTGCTCCCTACATCGACGGCGGCCAAGTTACCGTTTCGATACATCTCTCTCCCCCCTTTCAGCGAAGGGAGGGTCTATCACCGAACCTCAGGTCGAGTACGTGTCCCTCCATCTGCTGGTGACCGAGCCGCTGATCGAGGGCTTGCCACACGGCCAGCTTGTACTCCAGGCCGTGGCTATCGCCCACGAT
>CAZXAF010000201.1:0-3327 GCA_964638905.1 uncultured Dehalococcoidia bacterium | reverse complement strand
GGGTTCGAGTCCCGCCGAGCGCGCCATTTCTATTGCGCCATCAGCGGCAAATATCGGCGCTTCCCGTCTATGGCCACGACGTGTCCTTCCATCTGCAAATGGCCCGCTTCGTCAAGATCGGTAACGGGGGGAGCATGCTCGGCGGCTCTTGCGACCAGGTGGGCAGCGGCTCGTTCAGCATCCTTGGCGTGCTGGTCGGGGAGATTGGGCAAGGCGCGCGCCTAGGTTCGCGCACGCTGCGTCTCGGCTTAGGCAGACTCGGATTTGGAGGCTGTCGGCTCGGCGGTCTCTTTTTGCCTGCCGGCCACGCCACTGGGCGATAACAGCCGTTTAGCGCCGTACAGGGCGGTGTCTGCGGTCCTCACCAGTTCATCTACGCTCGTTGCGTTCTCAGGGAAGCAGGCTATGCCGGCGCTAAGGGTCAGCCAATTCGCAGCAGGGTCATCCATCTTCTTTAGCCTCGCGGCGATGCTCTTGTTTATGCGGTCGACGACGGCCTGCGCTCTTGGTATGTCAGCGTGCGGTAGTATCACTGCAAGCTCGTCGCCGCCGTAGCGGAAGGCGACATCAGAGCGCCGCAGCTCCGACCGAATACAATCAGCGATGAGGCGCAGGGCTTCGTCGCCCGCCTGGTGGCCGCGAGAGTCGTTGTACCGCTTGAAGTTGTTGACGTCCATCATCACCACGGCGAAGCCGTGCTCGTACCGACTGGAGCGTTCTATCTCCCCGCTCAGCCGTTGGTAGAAGTGAGAGTGGTTGTAGAGGCCGGTGAGGCCATCGGTGATCGCTCTCATCTGCAGCTCAGCGTACAGCCGCTCTCGCTCCTCCTCCATCTGCTTGCGCTCGGTGATGTCACGCCCCGTGATCTGAACCCCGGCGTACTCGCCCTCGTCGTCGAATAGGGGATAGCCGTTCCACTCCACTACTCTGGTTCCCATCGGCGTGACGAAGCGGTTCACGAAGCCCAATGTCGGCCTCTTCTTCGCTCTCGTCTCCCTGATCGCCTGGACAGTCGCCTCTATGTCCTCGGGAAGTAGATAAGATCTGGAGTCGGTACTTAGCAGTTCCTCTCTTGGTCTTCCAAAGAACTGACAGGCAGCGTCGTTGAGGAATGACCATCTCCCACGCTTGTCCAGCCTGCCGATTATGTCCACCGTCAGATTGGTTGTGGCGACGTATTCATCGCTGCGGCGGCGGAGCTCCATGGCGCGGCGAAGGTTTTCGAGGGTCAGGCCTACGGCAAGTCCGATGGGGGCGAGCAGAGTCTTGTCGCGGAAGTCGGCGGCTTTCCGTCCGCCAGCCATGATCAAGACGCCAACCACCTGATCCGGAGAGAGCAAGGGGGCATAGGCTACCCATCTACGGCCACTGGAGTTGGACTGCCAGGCTTGGCTTTTGCCAGCCCTGACCACGGCAACTTCGCGTTCCTCTATCGCCTGCCTGGCGGACTGTTGCCACCAGGGTAGGGGCATTGCCTCGGCCAAGTCCTGGGGGGAAATACCGTGTGTGGCCATAGTGGTCAGCGAACCGTTGTCATCGCTCCTCCATGCCAGGAGGACCTTTTCTGCGCCCAGCAGATCGGCCAGCATCCAGGCCGACTTTTCGCAGGCTGCATCGAAATCCCCGGTGGCGCCCAGTTCCATGGCCAGCATGGTGGGGTAGGCGGCCTGCTTGCGAAGCTTGTAGCCACCCCAGAAGCCGAACTCGATGCCCAGCGTGGCAACGAGGATGCCTCCCATCCCGTGGCTGACTGCCGCTGTCAGCCAGGGCGTTCCCAGGAGGGAGTGATCCAGGGGAATGAGAAGGGCTACGGCGGGGTAGACCACCAGGCGCGTCGCCCACTTGAGCACCCGCATCAGGTGCAGCGGGTCGTCCGAAGGTACGTACTTGTCGGTGCCGTCAGGCATGCACTTCTCTCCCTCGAGCCGCCTGGGTCAGCGGTTCGTGGAGCTATCGCTTTTCTCTCGCACTGTCAGGGGCCGAGTTCGCCCTTTGTTTCACTATTTAGGACGCTTGGAAGGAGAAGCGGTTACAGGTTTTCCCGCCATTCAACAATGAGTAGAGTCTAGCCTTGCCAGTCCTTGCCCCTGCAAGTAGAATAGCGGCGCGATCAGCTTCCGATTGGGGTAGCTTTGCGGTTTGTGTGCGAGCCGAACCTGGAGGAGGGCGTAATATGGTTGTCTCTGGATACTGGCCCAGCCAGGCTCCCTACGAGGTGGTTCCTCTCCCCGAGCTGCTGCGGCGGTCGGCGGAGACCTTCGGCGACAAGCCGGCTCTAATCGGCGCCGATGGCACTGCACTCTCCTACCGAGAACTCTGGAGCCGCGCCCGCAAGGTGGCGCGTTTCCTGCAGGACCAGGGCATCGAAAAAGGCGACAAGGTGGGCATCTTCTCGCCCAACCACGTCGATTACGCCTCCGTCTTCTACGGTTGCCTCCTGACTGGCGCCACCGTCACCACCCTCAACCCCCTCTACCGGGAGCGTGAGATCGAGCATCAGTTGGACGATGCTGAGGCCGTCGCCCTGTTTGTCTTCAGCCCTATGGCCGCGCCCGTGGAGGTGGCCCGCCGCAATCTCCCCCGTCTGCGACACGTCTGGCCCATCGATGGCCTGGTAGACCTGCTGGGCGGCGTCTCCGAGGAGTACCGGCCGGTGGCCATCAACGCCCGCGAGGACCTGGCTGTATTGCCCTACTCCAGCGGCACAACGGGCCTTCCCAAGGGAGTCATGCTCACCCACTACAACATCGTCTCCAACGTCAGGCAGGGCCTGGCGGCCAGGCAGCTGACGTCGGACGCCGTCGGCCTCTGCGTGCTGCCCTTCTTCCACATCTACGGGATGACGGTGCTCATGAGCGCGGGGATCGCGCTGGGGATCACCGGCGTCGTCATGATGCGATTCGATACGGAGCAGATGCTGCACCTGGTGGGCAAGTACGGCATGACCAACATCTTTCTGGCGCCGCCGGCGGTCCTCGCTATGGCCAATGTGCCGAACCCTTCTCGCTTCGACACATCTTCCCTGCAGGTAGTGCACTCTGGGGCAGCGCCCCTGCCTCCGGAGGTCGGTGAGCGAGTGAAGTCCATCTACGGCTGCCTGGTGACGCAGGGCTACGGCCTCACCGAGACCAGCCCCAGCACCAACACCAACCCCCTGGAGCGCATCAAGATGGAGACCTGCGGGCCGCCCTTGGCTGACACTTTCGAGAAGATCGTGAGCCTGGACACCGGCGAAGAGCTGCCCGCTGGCGAGGTCGGCGAGATGGCGGTGCGGGGCCCGCAGGTGATGAAGGGCTACTGGAAGCGTCCGGAGGAGACCAGGCAGTG
>CAZXAF010000200.1:0-3328 GCA_964638905.1 uncultured Dehalococcoidia bacterium | reverse complement strand
TCGAGGAGTGGGGCGGCGATGTCATCTGCGTCCCTGTCTCTGCCAAGACTCAGGACGGCCTCGGGGATCTGCTGGAGAACATCGTCCTTGTGGCCGAGGTGCAGGAGCTGAAGGCCAACCCCCAGCGGCCGGCCGTGGGCACCGTCATCGAGGCCGAAATGGATAGCTCTCGCGGCCCCATGGCCACCATGCTGGTACAGGCCGGCACCCTCCATGGGGGCGACGTGGTAGTGGCCAACGAAACCTGGGGCAAGGTGAAGGCCATGTTCAATGAGCGGGGCCAGCGAGTGAAGACAGCAAGCCCCTCCACGCCGGCGAAAGTAATGGGCCTGAACGCCGTTCCTCACGCCGGCGATGCCTTCGCCGTGGTCAAGAGCGAGCAGGTAGCCCGCTCCCTGGTGACCGAGCGCCAGCGAAAGAGAGAGGCAGCCTCCGTCCGCTCTACTCGAGGCGTTACCCTGGAGACGCTCTACGGCGAGATCAGCACCGGCAAGGTCAAGGAACTGAACATCGTCCTCAAGGCCGACGTACAGGGAACTCTAGACGCCGTGCGCACTTCCCTGGAACGGTTGAGCGAGAAGCAGGTGCAGGTGAACATCATCCACGCCGCCACAGGCATCATCATCGAGTCGGACGTCATGCTCGCTCTGGCCTCCAAAGGCATCGTCATCGGCTTCAGCTCTCGCCCCGACACCGGCGGCCGCCGCCTGGCCGAAACCGAGGGGGTGGACATCCGCTACTATGAGATCATCTACGACCTCATCGAGGACATAACTAAGGCCGTCAAGGGCCTGCTGGAGCCGGTCTACGAAGATGTAGTCGAAGGCCACGCCGAGGTGCGCCAGGTATTCCGGGTGCGCGGCGGCAGGGCTGCCGGCTGCTACGTGCGCGACGGCGTCGTTACCAGAGGCGCCTCCGCTCGCCTGCTTCGCAAGGACGAGGTGATCCATACCTCCCGCGTGGCCACCCTGCGTCGCTTCCAGGATGACGCAAAGGAGGTACAGGCTGGCTACGAGTGTGGCGTGGGCATCGAGGACTTCGAAGACTTCCAGGAAGGCGATGTCATCGAGCTATACAGTCGCCAGCGCAAGAGTTAGCCCCCAGCCCCTTCTGCACAGCCCGCCTCTGACACAGGCGAATTAGTCCTGCCGCTGGTGGCAGCAGACCGGGGGTGATGGCCATGAGCCGACGTCTAGAACGCCTGAGCGCTCTCTTCCAAGAGGAGTTGAGCGAACTACTGCTGCGACAGGTCAAAGACCCTCGGCTGGCTCAATTTGTCAGCATCACGCGCGTACTGATCAGCCCCGATCTGCGACACGCTCGCGTGTACGTGAGCGTTATGGGCAGCGAAGAGGAGAAGGTCTCCACATTGGAGGGATTGACAGCAGCAGCGCCTTTTCTGCGGCGGGAGCTGACCAGCCGCCTCACCCTGCGGCGCATCCCGGAGCTATCCTTCCGGCGCGACGATTCCCTGGAGAAAGGGTCGCACGTCCTTGACCTCCTGAATCAGATAGCCGACGACACGGACAATCCCTAAGCCTTGGACATCTCCGGCATCTTCAACATCGACAAGCCCCCCGGCTGGACATCTTTTCGGGTCGTATCCCTGGTGCGACGCCTATCGGGTGTGCGTAGGGTCGGCCACACAGGCACCCTGGACCCCTCTGCCACCGGCGTCCTCGTGGTCTGCCTGGGCCAGGCCACCCGCCTTGTCCAATACGTGATGGAGACCACCAAAGTCTATCGCGCCGAAGTGCACCTGGGCATCGCCACCGATACCTTCGACGCTACGGGCACCACCGTAAGCGAGGCCGACCCTTCGAGCGTCAGCCGCCAGCAGGTGGAGGAGGCCCTGGCCTCCTTCACAGGCGAGATCGAGCAGGTGCCCCCTATGTTTAGCGCCCTCAAATACGGCGGCCAGCCCCTCTACCGCCACGCCCGTGCCCAAAGGCAGGTGGAACGTCAACCCAGGCGGGTGACCATCCATCGTCTCCAATTCCTGGCCTTCCAGCCGCCGCTGGTCAACATAGAGGTTGAATGCAGCAAGGGGACGTATATTCGCGCCCTGGCCCACGATCTCGGGCAGGAGCTAGGCTGCGGTGCCCACTTGGCGGCCCTGACCCGCCTGCGGGTGGGCCCTTTCACCCTGGAGGAAGCCTGCAGCCTGCCAGAGCTGGAGGCGGCCTTCAAGGAGGGTCGCTGGCAGAGCCTGCTTCATCCCGCCGATGCGGCCCTCCTCTCCTGGCCAGCCGTGACCCTCAGCGAGGCCCAGGAAAGGGCCGTGCACTTTGGCCAATGCCTGGACGCCGATTCCCTCGATCTAGTGCAAGCGGTGGAGAACGACCAGCTCTGCCGCGCCTACTCGCCTCGCGGACAGCTTGTGGCCATCCTGCGCTATGACGCCGCCGCCCTTGTTTGGCGGCCTACGAAGGTGTTTGCGGCAGCAGAAAAAGCGCAAGAAGCATGAAGTTCCTACTTTTTGGCTTCTTCCTCTTGACATCCGTACGAAAATAGGTATGCTTGGCGAAAAGAACAGATACGGAGGTGCATAGAACGGCGCCTCCAGAGGGAGGTAGAAGACATGGCGACTGCTTACTGCCTCAAGTGCCGGACGAAGAGGGACATGCGCAACCCTCAACAGGTAACCCTGAAGAACGGCCGGCCAGCTACTAAGGGCTCCTGTCCCGTCTGCGGCACCCCGATGTACCGCATAGGCAAGGCCTAAAGGCCTTCGCCTCCGCCTCCCCAGATACAAAGGGCTTCGCGAGAATAAGAGCGGGGCGAAGGCAGCAGCCCTCGTCCCGCTTCGGGAGCGTGTCTCCAGCTCTAGCGAGGAGGTTGGTTCCTCCCCGCCAGAATTCTATCCAGAAGGAGCTGGGGATTCGTCTGTAGTACCGCCTCCAGCTCCCTCTCCTCCAGAGAGGCGCCCAGCGCTATCCGCCGCGCCCGCTCTTCGCTGAGGAAATCGAGGTCGTGGCTATCGGAGTTCACGATGAGTTTTGCGCCGGCCAGGCGCGCCATTTTCGCCACGTGACCGTTGGCCATCGCATGAGAAGGCCTGGCCGATAGCTCCAGGAAAACGCCATTGCCAGCGGCCAGTTCCGCCTCCTCCAGGCTGATCAGGCCCGGGTGGGCCAGGATATCCACGTCGCCGCAGCTCACAGCGGCCAGGTTTGTCCCCTCCTCCACGGGCTCCGAAATCGTTTCCCCGTGGACGATCACCAGCCACAGCCCAACCTCTTTGGCGGCTCGAGCCACCTCGGCCACTGCCGCCGCTGGCACGTGGGTCAGTTCCACCCCCGGAAGAGCCATGATCCCCCAGCGATCC
>CAZXAF010000199.1:0-3334 GCA_964638905.1 uncultured Dehalococcoidia bacterium | reverse complement strand
GCCATCTCCATCTTGATGTCCCGCCAGTAGATAACAGGCGACGAGGGGGGAACATACCTGGCTCTCTCCATGAGCTTGCGGAAGGACGCGTAGGCGCCGTAGTTGGGAAGCATCCGCTTGCTCATGAGGTAGGTCTGAAACGATCTCTTGCCGGAAACGGCAGGGAAGGCGTCGCTGACCTCCACCAGAAAGGCATCGGCGCCGTCACCGTAGTTGGCCACCAGGAGCTTGTCGCCGGCCTTAGACGTGTCCAGGGCCGCGGCCAGTATCATCAAGACCTGGGGCGTGCCCGTGTTGCCCAGGAAGAGGAACCCTGTGTCCTGGAGTTGGGGCATCTCCAGGCCCAGCTGGCGGCCGAGGACGGAGTGGGCGCGAGGGTCGCTGGCGGGGAAGACCCCCTTGGTTATGTCCTTAGGGCCAAGGCCCTCCTTCTCCGCCACTGCCTTCGCCGCGGCTACCATGCTGGCCATGTAGCCGTACTGGGTTTCCAGCTTAGGCTCAAAGGCACGAACGTAGCGGTCTTCGGAGCGCCGCCAGGGCCCGATGACGTCGCTGGTGACGGAGTGGAAGCTGCGGATAGCCGCCGGGCCCTTCTTGGATAGAAGGAAGGCAGCAGCACCGTCGCCCAGGAGTTGCTCCCACATCGTCTCCGGTTCGGCCGGCCGATTGTCCGCCGTCACCACCAGCACGCTCGTGGCCGAGCCGCTCTCGATGGCGTCGTAGGCCGCTCTCATGGCCATGGTGGCCGAGCGGATGGAGTCGGTGAAATCGGCCGTGAAGATGTCCTGGCGCAGGTCCAGGGCACTGGCGACCACGGGGGCGCACTGCTTCTCAGTATAGGGCGGAGTCGTGCTGGCGAAGTAGACAGCGTCGATGCCGGCCGGGTCGATGCCTGCTAGGCACTCGAAGCCGGCGGCGATGGCCATGGTGATGCTGTCCTCGTCGGCGTTGGCCACCGAGCGCTCTCCAGGTACGCCGGGGATGCCCCAAGCCTGGGCCATCTCCTGGCGTGACAAGCGATATATGGGTATATAGGCTCCGTAGGATGATATTGCTACCATTCGGTCCTCCTAATCTCACAACCGATATGGTGAAATCGGCTTTTAGCTATCTGCGGCAACAGGTACCCAGGGTAGGGTCGTAGTAGGAGCAGAAGGCGTCGTCCCAGAAGGGGTCCTCAAAAAGAAAACCCCGCTCATCTTGGCGATCGGCGCGCTTCGCCGTATCCTCGCGCTCGCTCTGGCTTTTCCTGGTTTGGGCGCGAGGTGCTCTTGCCTTTTTCGCCTTTGTTCTGCGGGGCATATCAACAGATCCCCAGCTAAAGTGAATCCTTTCACAGTCTATCCCAGGGGCTGCCTGTAAACAAGGTCAACAGCATTCCGGATTTGCCTTTCAGCGCGCAGGAAGGGATGGCCCCGGCAGGACGCACAACCCCGCCGGTCTGTTAACAACAAGCGATGGCCCAGATCAGAGCTTAACCATTTGTACACCTTCGGTTCACCGCTTGCCCCTCGCCATTAACTGCTATATTCACTCACCCATGTCATGCTAGGAATGAGCCGTCGCGAAGTGGATGGACTAACGGCGCTGCTCGGCGGTTTGTAGCGACCCGCCTGAAGCGATCCTACCGTCCAACCGCAACGAGCGCTCAACAAGTAACCCTAAGCGGGGGAACCCGCGCGAAGTGGGTGGAAGAAGGCCGTTGGTCGGTCGGCTCCTTCAGCTCATCTGAAACGGCATCCGCCACCCAACCGCGCGGGTCCTCCCTTGGAGGGCAGGATGGGCATTCGATGCGCGGCGCTGGCGGCGGTGGTGGTTTCGACCCTCGCTTTTGTTGCATCCCCAGCTTCCCCGGCAAGCGCCACAGATGTTACCAGTCCCACAGTCCACGTCCTCTACTTCAGAGCCAAGGACGACCCCCTCGACCAGAGCCTGCTGACGGCATTCGAGCAGGGTCTCGAAGATGTTCGTCGCTGGTATGGGCAGCAGGTGGGCAAGACCTTCCGTCGCGAGACCGTCGTCGAAGTTGTCGGCCAGAAGACCATCGCCGAGTACTGTAGCGAGCTGACTTGCCAGCCGGCCGCCGACTGGTTCGACGCCTTTCAGGCAGTGGTGGGCGAGCTGGAGGAGCGGGGCTACGTGAACCGAGACGACCCCCGCTCGGTCTACCTTGTCGGCGTGCAGACCTACGAGATCAGCTCCAGCCTGGGCGACCCCGGCGGAGCCTGGTTCTCCAGCGACGGCGGGGGCGTGGCCACCATCGGCCATCGGGAGCTGCAGGACATAGCCGCCGGCTGCCAGGACGATTGCTATACCAGGAACAGGGCTCTGGGCATCTTCGCTCACGAGCTGGGCCACGCCTTCAACCTCCCCCATCCCCATGAGGACGTGTACTCCGGCGGCGCCGACCCCTGCGATGAGTATTGTGAGCAGACAGTGATGTGGGCCTATCCCAAGTACCCCGATGTCGGGCTCCTGGACGTGCCGGAGCACCCGGAGACGGAAGCCCTGCGCCGCAACCCGATCTTCAGCCTGAGTGTGGAGACCATCCACCTCACCTCCGGCTGGAACCTCATCTCGCTGCCCCTGCGGCCGCAGCCTGCGGCCATCTCCTCCGTGCTATCGAGCGTGGAGGGCAGCTACGATGCCGTCTACGCCTGGGACGCCGGCTCCGGTGGCTACCTGTCCGCATTCGGAGGCGACGGCAACCTCCGCCGCCTGGACGAGACGATGGGCCTGTTCATCCGCATGAAGGATGAGGCCACCCTATCGGTGGTGGGGGAGACGCCCGGCCCGGTCCAGATCCCGCTGGTTAAAGGATGGAACCTCATCGGCTACCCGCGACCCAACTCGCTGCCGCCGCAGGAGGCTCTGGCCTCCATCGACGGCGACTACGATATCGTCTACGCCTGGAACCCCTCGAGCAGCTCATGGCTGTTCTACGCTCCGGGCCTGGCCTACAGCACGCTGAAGGAGATGGGCCCGGGCGAGGGCTACTGGGTCCTCGCCAGCCGCGACTGCGTCCTGACCATCGGTTAGGCTTCACCGTCCCCAGGTAGCGGCCTGGGGCCTAGCCTCCCAAGGCCCTCTTGCGCTAAGATGGTGCCACCAAAGGGGGAGGTTGACGCCATGAGCACCAGCGAAGACAAGGAATATGTCCTCCAGATGGCCAAAGACCAGGATGTCAAGTTTATCCGTCTCTGGTTCACTGACATCCTGGGCAATCTGAAGAGCGTGGCCATCACTGTGGAGGAGCTGGAGGGGGCCCTGGAGGAGGGTATCGGCTTTGACGGCTCCTCCATCGAGGGCTTTGCCCGCATCGACGAGAGCGACA
>CAZXAF010000198.1:0-3338 GCA_964638905.1 uncultured Dehalococcoidia bacterium | reverse complement strand
CCTCCAGCCGCTCGTCGGGGATGGTGAGCGACAGGCGGACGTAGCCCTCGCCGTGGGGCCCGTAGCCGATGCCCGGCGTCACCACCACCCCGACTTCGTCCAGGAGGCGGCCGGCGAACTCTAGAGAGGAAGTGTGCCCCTCGGGTAGGCGGGCCCAGATGTACAGGCTGGCCTTCGGCGGCCGGACGCCCAGCCCCATCGCGGCCAGCGCCTCCACCAGCCGGTCGCGCCGCCGCTGGTAGACGGCGTTGTGCTCGGCGATGCAGTCCTGGGGCCCTTCGAAGGCGGCAATGGCCATCCGCTGGATCGCCTGGGGGATGCCCGAGTCCAGGTTGGACTTCACCCGCATGAGGGCGTCGACCATGGTGGCGTTGCCCACCGCCATGCCGATGCGCCAGCCGGTCATGTTGTAGCTCTTGGAGAAGGAGTGGAACTCGACCCCCACTTCCCTGGCGCCCGCCGCCTGAAGGAAGCTCACCGGCCGGTAGCCATCGAAGGTCACCTCCGTGTAAGGGGCGTCGTGGCAGACGGCGATGTCGTGCTTCTTGGCGAAGCTCGCCACCCGCTCGAAGAAGTCGAGCCCGGCCACGGCGCCCGTCGGGTTGTTGGGGTAGCCGATCCACATGAGCCTGGCCCGTCGGGCCACCGCCTCGGGGATGGCCTCCAGATCGGGCAGGAAATCGTTCTCCTCCGTGAGGGGCATGAAGTAGCAGTCGCCGCCGGCGAACATGGTGCCCACCGAGTAGACCGGGTAGCCGGGGTCGGGCACCAGGGCGAGGTCGCCGGGGTCGATGAAGCAGAGGGCGATGTGACCGATGCCCTCCTTGGAGCCGATAAGCGGCAGCACTTCCTCGTCGGGGTCCAGGGAGATGCCGAACCGCCGCTCGTACCAGCGGGCGATCGCCTGCCGCAGGTCGGGCAGGCCATCGGTCTCCGGATAGCGATGGTTGACGGGGTCGCGAGCGGCCTCGCACAAGGCATCGATGACGTGGGTGGGCGTAGGGATGTCGGGGTCGCCGATGGCAAAGCTAACGACGTCCACCCCCTGGGCCCGCTTCTCGGCGATCTTGCGGCTGATCTCGGCGAAGAGATACGGCGGCAGCTTGTCGATACGCTTGGCTAGTTGCATTACGTCGGTTCCCGCCAGCGCACTTCGTACAGCCGCACGGGGTCCTCGAACCCCTGGAGCACTACGTCGCCCCGGTCCGAGAAAAGAAAGCTCTTGCCCGCCGCAAGCTCCCTGATGACGTTGGCCACCAGGATCTCCCCGCCGTCCGCCTTGGCCGCGATGCGCGCCGCCATGTTCACCGCCGTCCCGAACAGGTCCGCCTCCTCCGCGATCGGCTCCCCGGCGTTCAGCCCGATGCGAACCCGGAGGGCGGCATCCGGCTGCTGCTCGTTGTGGGCGGCGAACGACCTCTGCACAGCGATGGCGCACTCCAGTGCCCGCGTCGCTGAGGAGAAAGAAGCCATGAACCCATCGCCCAACGCCTTCACCTCCGAGCCGCCGTGCGACTTCAGGGCCTCCCGCACAATGCTCTCGTAGGCCCTCAGCACCTCTCGCGCCTTGGCGTCCCCCAGCCGCTGGGTGAGGGCCGTCGAGCCCTCCACGTCGCTGAACAGGATGGTGCGAAGAGCGCCTGCTGCCGGAGCCTCCGGCTCCAGCGCGAACTCCTCGCCCTCACCCAGGAACTCGCCGACGGTTCGAAGCACCGCCCCGGTGTCGCCTAGGAAGATCGCCCCCGATTCCCCTTCCAGGATAGCCAGGCGGGCGTTCGGTATCCGAGAGGCAAGGCCGCGGGCCATGTCCGCGCTGAGCCAGGAGAGCTGTCGACGGTGAAGCACCAGGGTCGGCGCCTTCACCTGCGGCAAGAAGGCGGTAGCGTCAAACTCCGCGGTCGCACCAAGCGCCGTCTTCATCGTATCGTGCGCGATGCTTTCGCGCATTAGAGCAGCATAGCGATGCGCTGGCTCGCCTTCCGACCAGCCCAGCAGGGTATGGGCCACCGCCTCGCTGTACACATGCCAATCCGTATCTCTCATTTGGGCCAGCGCCCGAAGCTGCGGCGATGCCGCGTCGTGCGTCACTGCCCAGGAGTGCCACAAAATGAGGTGGGAGACCCTCTCCGGATGGCGAGCCGCGTAGGCAATTGCCACCGGCCCCGAATGAATAGGGCTCACCAGGGCAAATCTTTCCAGGCTCAGGCGGTCTACCACCGCCTCCAGATCCAGCGCATAGCCGTCGAGCGAGAAATCGCTCACGTCGCGGTCCGACAGCCCGGCCCCCCTGCAGTCGTACCGCACCACCATCCTTGCTCGCGCTAGCGTCTCATACCAGCGGCGCCACTCAGGGAACTGCCACTCCATCTGGATATGGCTGACCGGGATCGTGGGCATCTCCACGAAGGGCTCGCCTTCCCCCAGCGTCCAGAAGGCGATGTTCACACCATCGGTTGTCCGTGCGTAATGGATGCGTGGTTCCATCAACCGTCCTCCCGCCAGCGCGCCTCGTACAGCCGCACCGGGTCCTCGAACCCCCGCAGCGCCACATCGCCCCGGTCCGCGAACAGGAACCCCTTGCCCGCCACCAGCTGCCGCACCACGTCCGAAGCCAGGATCTCTCCGCCCTCCGCCTTCGCCGCGACGCGAGCCGCCATTATCACCGCCGTACCGTGCAGGTCCTCCTCCTCCGCTATCGGCTCCCCGGCGTTCAGCCCGATGCGCACCCGGATAACTTCCGCTCGTCCTGAGCCTGTCGAAGGGCGAGCGGAAGCGGACTCGTTGTGCTGGGCGAAGGCCCGCTGCATGGCGATGGCGCACTCCAGCGCCCGCGTGGCCGAGGAGAAGGACGCCATGAACCCGTCCCCCAGCGTCTTCACCTCCGCGCCGCCGTGAGCCTGCAGCGCCTCCCGCACGATGAGCTCGTGCTCCCGCAGTACCTCTCGCGCCTTGGCGTCCCCCAGCCGCTGGGTCAATGCGGTTGAGCCCTCAACGTCGGTGAAGAGGATAGTGCGAAAGGCCCCCGGCGCCAGGGGCTCGGCTTTCGCCTCTTCCTCCTCACCCTCGCCCAGGAACTCGTCCACTGCCTTCTCTAAGACCTCTGTTGCGGGCTCGTGCGGCAGTATGGCGTGATTCCTGCCGTCCAGAGGGAGGAAGCGGGCCCCCGGAATACCGGCTGCCAGCTCCCGGCCCGACTCAAACGGCACGATGGCTTCGTCGCGACAGTGGACCACGAGGGTGGGCGCTCTCACGTGCGATAAGAGCTCGCTCACGTCCGTGTCTCGCATGGCTGAGAGCAGGGCAGCGGCATTCTCGGGCGAAGCGGAGATCCGTTGCAT
>CAZXAF010000197.1:0-3351 GCA_964638905.1 uncultured Dehalococcoidia bacterium | reverse complement strand
CGTGGATGGCGATGAGGTTGCGGTCGCGGGTGGTGTAGTGAACGATGGTCTCCACCCCCAGCTCCTGGCGGAGGTAGACACCCATGGCTACAGGGCTCATGCGGACGCGAGCCAGGGGGCTGTCGCCGACGTTGATGCAGTCGACGTTGGCCTGCTGGAAGAGGGAAACCCCCTCCAGGGCTCGGCGCGGGCTGAGGCCGTGGGGCGGGTCGATCTCCACGCTCACCACAAAGCGACCGGCCTCCAGCTTCTCCCGTAGGGTCTGCGCCTGGGGAGCGACAGTCGAAGACCGGGCGGTGGTGGATGGCTGCTCGGTTGGATTGTCCATCGGATGTCAGGGAAAGCATACCTCGTGAGAGAGCAGGGACGCAAGGCGACATGAGCCAGGCTCTGAGGCTGAGTTCATCGGAGCCGACGACGGCGTCGAGCGGCGAAGGGCGTATCCTACTTACTATCTTGAGTTTTCTTCCTATCCGTGCCTTGGAACCCCTTGTCAGTTGGGCCGAAATAGGCTAAGAATATGATTAGCACTCTTAAGGGAAGAGTGCTAATCGCTTCCAGCGAGGGGGGATACAGATGGCGAAGCAACTGTTGTTCGACGAGGCGGCCCGGCACGCTCTCAAGAACGGAGTCGATGCCTTGGCCGATGCTGTGAAGATAACCCTGGGCCCCAAGGGGCGCAATGTGGTCTTAGAGAAGAAATTCGGCGCGCCGACCATCACCAACGATGGCGTCACCATCGCCAAGGACATCGAGCTGGAGGACCCCTTCGAGAACATCGGCGCTCAGCTCGCGCGGGAGGTGGCCGCCAAGACCAACGACATCGCCGGCGACGGCACCACCAGCGCCACCGTCCTCGCCCAGGCCATCGTCCAGGAAGGGCTGAGGAACGTGGCCGCCGGAGCCAATCCTATGGCTATCAAGCGGGGCATCGAGAGGGCTTGCCAGGCGGCGCTGGAGACCATCAAGAAGAGCGCCATCCCCGTCGAGACTCGCCAGCAGATGGCCCAGATCGCTGCCATCTCGGCCATGGATGAGTCCATCGGCAACCTCATCGGCGAGGTGATGGACAGGGTGGGCAAGGACGGCGTTATGAGCGTCGAGGAGTCCAAGGGCATTGACACCGAGGTGGAATACGTGGAGGGGATGGCCTTTGACCGCGGCTACATCAGCCCCTACTTCGTAACCAACCCCGAGCGCATGGAGGCGGTCATCGAGGACCCCTACATCCTGATCACCGACAAGAAGATATCGGCGGTGAACGACATCCTGCCGGTGCTGGAGAAGCTGGTGGAGAAGGGCAGCAAGGACCTGCTGGTGATCTGTGAAGACTGCGACGGCGAGGCCCTGGCCACGATGGCGGTGAACAAGCTGCGGGGCACCCTCAACGCCTGTGCGGTCAAGGCGCCGGGCTTTGGCGACCGGCGTAAGGACAATCTGGGCGACATCGCTGTCGTCACCGGCGGCCAGGTGATCAGCGAGGAGATAGGGCGGCGCCTCGATTCGGTGACCATCGCCGACCTGGGCCGCGCCCGCCGAGTGGAGGTAGCCAAGGACGAGACCAAGATCATCGAGGGCAAAGGCACATCCGAGGACATCAAAGGGCGGATCAAGGCGGTGAAGACGGCTATCGATCTGGTCACCTCCGACTGGGACCGGGAGAAGCTCCAGGAGCGCTTGGGCAAGCTGTCGGGAAAGGTGGCGGTTGTCAAAGTGGGCGCTGCCACTGAGCCGGAGCTCAAGGAGAAGAAGCACCGAGTGGAGGACGCCGTCTCGGCTACCCGCGCCGCTGTGGAGGAAGGGCTGGTGGCCGGCGGCGGCGTGATCTATCTCAGCACCCAGTCGGCCCTGGATGCGCTGAAGCTGACGGGCGATGAGGCCACCGGCGTCAATATCCTGCGTCGGGCTCTGGAGGAGCCTATGCGGCGCATCGCCACCAACGCCGGGCAAGACGGCTCGGTCATCGTCAACCAGGTGAGGAATCTCCCTGAGAACGAGGGCTACGACGCCGAGCGCGATGAGTTCTGCAACATGATCGAGCGGGGCATTATCGACCCGGCCAAGGTGAGCCGGGCCGCCCTGGAGAACGCCGTGAGCATCGCTTCCATGGTGCTGACCACCAACTGCCTGGTGGCGGAGATACCGGAGAAGAAGGAGCCGCCGCACGCGCCCCACGAGATGTACTAGGGACGCAGCCGTATGCGGTATGATAGCAGTGGGGCCGGGCGGAACCGGCCCCATTAGCGCTTGAAGTGATGATGACGCCAGCACCGCGAAGTGGCAAATACCTGGGCGCGGTCGACCTGGGCGCCAGCAAGATCCTCTCGGTCATCGCTGAGGCCGACGGCCGCCGCCTGGGCGAGGACTGGCGGGCCACCGACGCCGAAGAAGGGCCGGAGCGGGCGCTGGAGCGCATCGTTGACTCCCTGGAGAAGGCCCTGGCGGAAGCGGCCGTCCAGCGGAGCGATCTGGCCGCGGTGGGCGTATGCTCTCCCGGCCCCTGCGACACCGAAGCTGGCGTGCTCAAGTGGGGTCCCAACCTCCCCGCCTGGCGGGATGTCCCCATCTCTCGGTACTTGGAGGATAGGCTGGGTGTCCCTGCTCGCCTGGAGAACGATGGCAGCGCGGCCGCCGTGGGCGAGCACGTCTACGGGGCGGGTCGCGGCTGTCAGCACATGATCTACATCACTGTGAGCACCGGCATCGGCGGCGGGCTGATCATCGACGGCAGGCTCTACAGGGGGGCGACGGGTGTCGCCGGCGAGCTGGGCCACATGACCATCGACCCCGATGGCCCTCGCTGCGGCTGCGGCAATCACGGCTGCCTGGAGGCTCTGGCGTCCGGTACGGCCATCGCCGCTCGCGGAGAGGAGCTCGTCGCCCGAGGCGGTTCGCCTCTGTTGGCGAGGCTGGCGCAGGAAGAGGGGGAACTCACCGCCGAGACCGTCTCTCAGGCCGCTGACCAGGGCGACGTTGCATGCCAGGGCATCATACGCCAGGCGGGATGCTACCTGGGCATAGGCCTCGCCAGCTACTTGAACATCTTCAATCCGCAGATCATCGTCATCGGCGGCGGTCTGTCCAAGGTGGGCGAGCCGCTGCTGGGGCCGGCCAGGGCGGAGATGGAGGCGCGGGCCTTTCCGGAGGCCGTGAGGGCAGTGCAGCTCAAGCCGGCCGAGCTGGGCGACTACGCTGGGGTTATGGGCATGGTCGCCCTGCTAAGAGAAGAGCCGATGGGCTGACAGTCGCCGGCGGCTAGCGCACCAGCGTGATGCCTTCCCCTTCGATCACCTCGCCGATGCGCCAGAGGGAGAGATGGCTCTGGGATAGCTGCTGCTCCAGCTCCCGTCC
>CAZXAF010000196.1:0-3398 GCA_964638905.1 uncultured Dehalococcoidia bacterium | reverse complement strand
AGCCCGACCAGCGCCTGCGAGAGGTGGGCGTCTATCTGAAATTCAACCCCCTGCGAGAGCTGCTGGAAGGTCAACGGCTGGTGGTGGTGGACGACTCCATCGTCCGCGGCACGACTACCCCCCGGGTGGTCGAGATGCTGCGCAGGGCAGGCGCCCGCGAGGTGCACATGCGCATCACCGCCCCGCCGATCCGCCACCCCTGCTTCTTCGGCATCGATATGGCCAGTCGCTGGGAGCTGATCGCCTCCCACATGTCGGTGGAGGAGATCCGCCGCCACATCGGCGCCGATAGCCTTGCCTACCAGACCATCGATGGCCTCCTGCGAGCGGTAGCCCACACCCGCGACAACTTCTGCATGGCCTGCTTCACCGGCGACTATCCCATGGAGGTCCAACTCCAGATGGATAAGCTGGTCTTCGAGCGGCGGCCGGTGCGCGCCGGCGAGAAGCCGGAGCCGGTGCCCGCCGCCTGGACCTGGGAAGAAGACCGCCACTAGTCTCTCATGAAAGAGTCCCATCCTCCTGAAGGCATGACCTATGCCCAGGCGGGTGTGGATGTCGATGCCGCCGCCCGCCTGGTTGACCGCATCAAGCACCTGGCCAAGGCCACCCATCGGCCGGAGGTGCTGGCCGGCGTCGGGCCCTTCGGCGGATTGTTCCGCCTGAGCGGCTATCGAGACCCCGTGCTGGTGGCCAGCGCCGACGGCGTGGGCACCAAGCTCAAGCTCGCCTCCCTGCTCAGCCGCTACGACACGGTCGGCATCGACCTGGTCAACCACTGCGTCAACGACATCATCACCACCGGCGCCGAGCCCCTCTTCTTCCTCGACTACCTGGCCAGCAGCACCTTGTCTGACGATGCAAAGGCGGCTGTCATTCAGGGGGTAGCCTCCGCCTGCCGGGCGGTGGGCTGCGCCCTCCTCGGCGGCGAGACGGCCGATATGCCCGACATCTACAGCCAGGGCGACTTCGACCTGGTGGGGTTCATCGTGGGCGTGGTCGAGCGGGGCCAGATCATCGACGGCAGCACCATCCGCGCGGGCGATGTGCTCCTCGGCCTGCCCTCCAGCGGCCTGCACACCAACGGCTATTCGCTCGCCCGCAAGGTGTTCGGCGTGGGCGTCGGCGGCGACCAGGCGGAGGAGCGGGCCCGCCTGGGCCGCAGCTACCCCGGCCTGGAGGGCACGCTGGGGGAGGCGTTGCTGGTACCCCACCGCTGCTACTACAATGAGCTCAAGCCGGTCTTGGGCCACGTAGGGGCGGTTGGCGAACCGCCCCTACTGAAGGGCATCGCTCACATCACCGGCGGCGGCATACCGGGCAACCTGCCCCGCATCCTGCCTGAGGGGTTGGGCGGCAGTCTCCGCAGGGGAAGCTGGCCGGTGCCGCCCATCTTCCGCCTGATCCAGGAGCGGGGCAAGGTGGCTGAAGAGGAGATGTACCGCACGTTCAACATGGGCCTGGGGATGATAGTCGCCTGCGCCGCCGAGGACGCGGAGGCTGTGCGCGCCCAACTCCCCGAGGCGCTGGCGGTGGGAGAGGTCATCGCCCAGAAAGGTGACCCGCGGGCGGTAATCGCCTAGGAGCGCTGACGTATGCCCAACTTCCGAATATACTACGTTGCCCGCAGGCCGCACGGCATTGAACTCGATTCGGAGTACACTCGCCCGATGGAGGAGCCCCGCGGCCTGCTCAGGCACGGCGAGATGAATTGGGAGGAGGACATCGAGGCCCGGCACCCGCGGGAGGCCCTGCGCCTGTTCTTCGAGGAGCATCTGGAGCGTCTATCGGACCTGGCGTATATTGATGAGGAGGGCCACACGCAGCGCCCCCATCGCTTCGACGACTTCGACCCCGACCGCACCTACGTGTGGACGGAGGACGACAGGCTCATGGAGTTCCAGGGCATCGAGAACCTGGAGGGCGGCCTCGTGCCCTGCCCCCTCTGCGGCGGCACCGGCGAGGTAACCCCCCAGGTAGCCAAAGAGTTCGAGGAGACCGAAGAGGAAGACGAGGAGTACTACCGGTGAAAGCGATCATCAGCGTTTCCGATAAGACGGGCGTTGTCGACTTCGCCCGCGGGCTGGCCGATCTGGACTTCGAGCTGTACAGCACCGGCGGCACCCACAAGGCCATAGCCGAGGCGAGGGTCGCCGTCTCCAGCGTGTCCAAGCTCACCGGCTTCCCCGAGATCCTGGACGGCCGGGTGAAGACCCTCCACCCGGCGGTGCACGGAGGCATCCTCGCCCGCCGCGACCGGCCCTCGCACCTGGAGGAGCTGGCCAAGAGCGGCATCGGCGCCATCGACCTGGTGGCCGTCAACCTCTACCCCTTCGTGCAGACGGTGACGAAGCCCGGCGTGACCCTCGAAGATGCCCTGGAGAACATCGACATCGGCGGCCCGACGATGATCCGCGCCGCCGCCAAGAACTTCCCCCACGTGCTGGTGGTCATCGACCCCGCCGACTACGGCCCGCTGCTCGACCTCCTGCGCGCCGGAGACGTAGCCCTAGATGAACGTCGCCGTCTAGCGCTGAAGGCCTTCCAGCACGTCGCCTCCTACGACACAGCCATCGCCCAGTACCTGCGAGCGGAGGATGAAGCCTTCCCCCAGCAGCTCACCATCCCCCTGCGCAAGCTGTTCGACGTCCGCTACGGCGAGAACCCCCACCAGCGGGCGGCCGTCTATCGCGAGGAGAGCGTCCGCTGGGGAGGACGGACGTGGGGCATCGCCGCCGCCGAGCAGCTCCACGGCAAGGAGCTTTCCTACAACAACTTCCTGGACGCCGACGCCGCCTGGCGGGTCTCCCTGGACTTCGCCGAGCCCACGGCGGTGGTGGTCAAGCACACCAACCCCTGCGGCCTGGCCTGCCACCAGGACCTGGCCGAGGCCTACCGCCGCGCCCTCTCCGGCGACCCCATCTCCGCCTACGGGGGGATCGTCGCCGTCAACCGAGAGCTCACCGGCGAGGCAGCGGAAGAGATCGGCAAGACCTTCTACGAGATCGTCATCGCCCCTGCCTTCTCAGAGGAGGCCCTGACCACCCTCCAGAAGAAGAAGAACCTGCGCCTCCTCCAGCTCGACGAGAGGGCGGCGGTCGGCTGCGCTACCGCCATGGAGTACCGGCGGGTCTCCGGCGGCTTCCTCGCCCAGGAGCCCGACGCCTACCTGGACGACGCCATCGAGCTGAAGGTGGCGACCAAGCGCGCTCCCACTGAGGAAGAGTTGGCCGACCTGCGCTTCGCCTGGAAGATAGTCAAGCACGTCAAGTCCAACGCCATCGTCGTGGTCAAAGACCGCACGCTGTTGGGCATGGGCGCCGGCCAGCCCAATCGGGTGACCAGCGTCCATCTGGCCCTGCGGCGGGCCGAGGAGCGCGCCCGCGGCGCCGTCCTGG
>CAZXAF010000195.1:0-3407 GCA_964638905.1 uncultured Dehalococcoidia bacterium | reverse complement strand
AGTGCTCCGGCCGATGGGGGAGACAACAAACGGGTAGGTCTTGAGTGACGTCTACCTCAAACCTAAAGCACCTATCAAGGAGGAAGGCTGAATGCGTGGTAGACTGGCAAGGCTGTTCCGCAGCCTACACAAGAAAGAGGAAGGCATCACGGGGCTGGAGACGGCGATCATCCTGATCGCGTTCGTCATCGTAGCCTCGGTGTTTGCATTCGTAGTGTTGAGCACGGGTCTGTTCAGCGCCGAGCGGGGCAAGGAGACCGTCTTCGCCGGACTGGAGAAGGCCCGAGGCAACCTGGAGGTCCGGGGTGCCCTTACGGTCACCGACACGGACACCGACGGGGACATCGACAGCGCGGACGATATCCAGTTCAACGTGGCCCTCGCCGCCGGTGGTTTCCCCATCAGCTTGAACCCAGCGGCCTACACCAACACGGTGGTCATCAACTACATCGACCAGCAGGCCCGCGAGGCCAACGTCACCTACACGGTCAACTGGATCCTGGAGGACGGCGATTCCCTGCTGGAGGTTGGCGAGCTGGCGGAGATCACGGTGAATCCCCCCGCCGGCAGCACCCTCGTCCCCAACGAGATCTTCACCCTGGAGGTGGTTCCGCCCTCCGGTGGCACTAACCTTGTCAACCGCACCATGCCACCGGCGATCGACGACGTAATGGACCTTCACTAGACCGAGTTCGTTTTGCTGGCTGGGCTGCGGCGCGCTGACGTCAGCCATGTGCTCGGCGCAAGCTGCGGCAGGTTGAGGTGAGCTGTGCGTGCGCGGCGTGGCCTGCAGCCCAGCGCAGTATCCGCTAGCCATATAGAAGAGGGCTGTAGCCGGTCCACAGCGTTGAGCCATCCGCTGAGGCTGGTCGGCCGTGTATCGCTACTGGCTTCAGGCTGCCCGAGAGCGCAGCCGCCGATGGCCCTCGCTTGGCCACTCGACGGCTCTGTCCTGCGTCAGCAGCCGCGCTTGCTCTTCTGTCCTCAGTTCTCTACCGCTTGCGGACTCAACCGCAGCTTCAACCCCAAGAATCCTCCATGCGCCTGTAACATCGACAGATCAATTGCGTCAATTTGGTGAAGAAGTAGTGAACAAATGGATTGCTAGCGCCTCCGGCCTCCTCGCCATGGTGGTTTCAGTGGCGAGCGCCGGTCGGGCAGAGAGCCTCGGGGAGGGTTGAAATGGCAGCAACCAGCATCCAGGCTTTAGCAACCGATCTTGAAGATCTCGACCTTCGTCTTGCCACCGGCGAGGCCCAGGTCTGCGTTGTCGGCCTCGGCACGGTGGGATTGCCGCAGCTACTGGCGGCCGCCGAAGCCGGCTTCGCGGCGGTGGGCATCGATATCGATAGCACTATAGCCGACGAGATCAATCGGGGTGTGAGTCCATGGGAGGACACCGATCCCGTGCGCCTCCAGCAGATGGTCGGCTGCGGAAGATTGAAGGCTACCACCGACTTCGACGCTGTATCCGACTCCGATTGTGTGGTGGTCTGCGTCCCAACCTCTTGGTCGCCGGAGGGCAGGCCTGACCTCTCCGCGGTGATCAGCGCCGTCGAAGAGATCGGCCGGCGCTTGCGCAGCCCCAAGCTGGTCGTTCTTGAGAGCACCGTCCCGCCCGGCTCTACGCGGCGAGTGATCCTGCCGCTGCTGGAGTCCGGAGGGTTGGCGGTGGGCTCGGACTTCTGTCTCGCTTTTGCCCCCGAGCGCCTGGACCCCGGAAACAAGAGCTTCTCGACAGTTGACATCACCAAGGTCGTCGGCGGCATTACGCCGACTTGCACCGCTCTCGCCGCTTGCCTGTACGCGGAGCTGGGCATCGAAGTCCATCTGGTGTCCTCGCCGGAGGTGGCCGAGATGACGAAGGTGTTCGAGAACACATTTCGCTTCGTCAACATCGGCCTGGCCAACGAACTGGCAGAGGTCTGCGACTCCCTGGGCGTCAGCCCTCGGGAGGTGCTGGACGCCGCCGGCACCAAGCCTTTCGGGTTCATGCGGCATTCGCCCGGCCCCGGCGTGGGCGGTCGCTGCATCCCTTTGGCCTCTCGCTATTTCCGCTGGGCGGCACAGCGGCAGGGCGTTGGGGCCAGGATAACCGAGGCGGCGATCGCGGTGAACGAGGAGAAGCCTGTGCTGGTGGCGAAGGAGACGGTGGCCCGTGTGTATCACGCTCTGGCAGGACGGGCGCGGCCGACGGTGCTGATAGTGGGGATGTCTTACAAGCCGGGGGTAGGCGACTTAAGGGGCTCGGTGGCCCTGACCGTTGCCTCTCTTCTCAAGGCCGCCGGGATTGGCGTCCAATATCACGACCCGTTCCTCCCCAGCGTTGACATCAACGGGGAGCGATTGGCCTCTCTTCCCCTGACAGTGGACTCGATCCGGAGCGCTGACTGTACTCTGATCCTCTGCCCTCATAATGGGATCGACTACGAGGCCATCAGAAAGCATTCTCGCTGTGTTCTCGATCCCACCAATACGGTTTCCTAGCATGTTGTAGGGGGACCCGCTATCGTAATGAATCTAGGAATAGTCATCTTCGCCCTCAACGAGGAGAGATCCATCGGCGGCGTCCTCGATCGGATCCCCAAATCCATCGAAGGCGTCGACCGTATCCAGACAATCGTGGTGGATGACGGCTCGACCGACCGAACGCGCGCCTTTGCCCTGGAGCGAGGCGCGCAGGTCATCTCTCACCCAGGAAACAAGGGCCTGGGCGCTGCCTTCGCAACGGCGATCGATGGAGCGCTGCGCGCCGGAGCGGACATCATCGTCGGCCTGGACGGCGACGGTCAGCATCCACCGGAGGCTATCCCTCAGCTCATCGCTCCTCTTCTGGAGGGGCAGGCCGACTTCGCCACCGCGACCCGCTTCGCAGATCGGGCGCTGGTGCCGAAGATGCCGCTGCTCAATCGCCTGGGGAACTGGCTGATGGCCTGCATCACGGGGCTGGCCTGCGGTCGTTCTTTCACCGACGCGGCCTGCGGCTTCCGCGCCTATTCCCGCGACGCCGCCATCAGGCTGAACGTGTTCGGCGGCCACACGTACACGCAGGAGTCGCTGCTCGACCTGGCCCGCAAGGGCGTAACGATGACCGAGGTGCCCGTGGCCATCCGCGGCGTCCGAGAGCACGGCAAGTCCCGAGTGGCCCACAACCTCTTCCGCTACGGCACCAGGGCCCTGGCGATCCTGCTGCGAGCGATACGAGACCGGCTGCCTCTTGCCTTCTTCGGAGGCATCGGGATCGTCCTGGCCGTGTTCGGAGTTGGCGCGGAGCTGACAGTGCTCGCCAACTTCGCCCTGACCGGCAAGACCTCGCCGTACCATTCGTTCACCATTTTGGGCGCCATCTTCCTGATCCTGGGGGCCTTTTCCTTCCTGATCGCGCTTCTGGCCGACATGCTGGGCCG
>CAZXAF010000194.1:0-3412 GCA_964638905.1 uncultured Dehalococcoidia bacterium | reverse complement strand
TACGAAATCGCCGACAGCCGCCGCGACGCCCAAACTGAGTCCGACGGCGACAGCCAAGCCGACTTCGACGCCCACGCCGTTGCCGGAGGCCCCAAACGCTGCGCCTATCTTGGTAGGTCCCGGAATCGACGAGCTGGGAGAAGGTACCCTACAGCCGCCCCTGAGCCCCGACGGCGTTTTGAACCTGGATCCCGTCCAACTGGCGGAGGGCCTCGGCATAACTCCTCCAGCCTGCGCCGAATTCGTCCTGTACCTGAGTTGGCAGGTGCGCCAACCCTATCCGCCGGATGACATTGACCTTGAGTTCTACTGGACGCGAACGGGCGGGACGGAGCTCCTTGCAAAGGGCCCATCCGGGCAGGTGAGCAGTGGCTGCGGCAGTATTCAGGTTGTGAACAACAGCGCTTCCCAGGTGAAGGTGGAGATCCGCTACGTTGTCGGGGAGACCTCACCGTAGCAGATGTACTTCGTCGGAAAACCCTTCACTGTCATCCCGGCGGCTCAGGTAGCTTCCGTGCCGCCGCGCCAAAGAGCAGCCCATAGCTGCCTTCCCGACGTGCTACAGGCTTTCCAGTGCGCGAGCAGCCCCGATTCGAGGCCAAGCGACTGAGTATAACTCGAATTACGCTCGCTGTTGGCTCTACCGTTCTCTATCTCAGGAGTCGCAACTTTCTGGCACGCCTCGGTTGAAGTCGTCTCGCGTGGCGGGGGCCCTGCCGTGTATTGCGCTGGCGAGCAGCTAACGTCCGAGAGCGGCGGCCAGCGCCTCCGGCTGAGCCGAGGACACGAAATACCGTCGCAGCTTTCCCTTCCTCTCGGCCGTGATCTCCACCCCTCGCGGTACCCCCAGGATGCTGTAGGCCATCGTGCCACCTCTGGCCATGCGCAGGCCCCAGCCGCCGTAGGACAGCCAGCGGTATCGCTTCACCTCACAGCCATGCACGGCCGACAAAGGCAGCGAAGTACCGAAGATGCCGAAGCGGAAGCCCACTTCCTCCTCGGTCACCACGATGATCAGGTAGCGGAAGTTCAGCACTACCGTCAGCATGACCAGCGTCGCCAGCCCCATCACGGGATAGTACCAGGCGTAGAACTGCCAGCCCTCGTCGCCGGTGGTCAGGGGGATGACGAGCGCCGCTATCAGGCCGAGTAGGGCAACGAGAGTGAGACCGTGGAACCACGCAGGCCAGAGGACCACCTCTCGATATCGCTCTCGAAGGCGGAGAGTCTCCATGCTCGCTCTGCTCAGTACCTCCCAAAGCCAAGGCCGTCCTTCAGCCGACGAGCCCCAGCGGTGAATCGGGCCGTCTTGCCCAACTGGCTGACCAGGGGAGCGTACTCCGCCCGTGAGGGCCGCGCAAGCAGGCGCGAAGCGCATCGATCAGCCGTGCTGACCGACGACCACGCTGACGGGCTTACTCGTGGCCGACCAACTCACCCACCAAGAAAATAGCGAAGAAGCCCAAGACAATGAGCGGAAGAAACACCAGGATCGACCGTTCGCCGCGACGGAAGATGGTGAAAGCCGCGGCTGCTCCTGCGAGTACTCCTGCGACTATCGCCGTCAGAGCCGCACCCGTCAACGGCACCGTCAGCCACAGGTTATCGAAGGCTCCCTCTCCTCCGCTAATCTGACCAGCGGCGGCGAGGCTCATGCCGACCACTAAGCCCGCCGCGAACACGGCCAACAAGCGTACCGCCCACCAGCCTAGCCGGGTCGTGGGCAGCACATGGATCCTTGCGCGGCGATGGCCTGTCGGCGTGTCCTCCACGGGGGCCACTATCGCTGGTGGACTTGCGTGGGTCAAGAGTCAAACGACCGCCGGCCGGCGGCCGCGCTCGCTCCGACCAGAGGCCTGATCATCCCCTGCTCGGATGCCGCGGTATTGGACGCTCTGCCGGATCTACACCAGCGAGTGACAGACGTCCGGAAAAGACGAGTCCCCTAGTCGCGAAACCAGGGGACAGATTCGGTGTTTGCCTTTGGTGGCAGCGGCAAGATTCGAACTTGCGACCAAGGGCTTATGAGTCCCCTGCTCTACCACTGAGCTACGCTGCCACTCCAGCTTGCCCGACAATCGCGGGCGAGGGGAATTATATCAAGAGGCGAGGCCCTTTTCAATGTCCGCGGCGAGCCGCTCATGGTGAGCCTGTCGAACCATGAGCGCTCTTCCCTAGTCAGGCTGGTTGGGGTTCTCGCTGGCAGGCCCCATGTACAGATCGTCGTAGTAGACATCGGCCTCTGCCGGAACAGAGCCCGCCTGCTTATCGTCGTAGCGGACCTCGAACAGAATGCGAAGGAACTCGTACCCTTCGGGCACGGCTCCCCACAGCTCCTCGAAGTCCTGCTTGATGTTGCGCTCGAAGTACACCCACTCGCCGGTGACTGGCTCCTCCTTGCCAATGAAGACGAAGAAGGCGTTATTGATCTGGAATGGTTCCTCACTGATGCCAGCCAGGGGAAAGCGTATCTGGTGACTGTATTCGCCGGGCAGGTTGGTGGCACCCGCGCCACAGTGGACAAGCGCTCCGTCTCTCTCCACCTCCCGGCAGGCGATGACCACGAACTGGAGGTACTGCTTGGGGGTGCCCTTGATCCAGTTCTCCACCCGGTAGTAGCCCGACATCAGCTCGGGGAACTCCTCCGGTTTCACCTCCTGCACGAGGTAGAACACCTTCGCTCCCCCCTCTTCCTCGGCGGGCACCCGCATCTGCAGGTGAGCGCTCGACTCGCCGGAGTGGGCGAAATCCTGGCTCACCTCGAACGACACCTCTTCCCCGGGGTGCAGAGAGCACCAGGGGTCTCCGCCTTCCTCGAAGCTCGGATTGTGAAACAGGTTGGCCTGACCCTCCAGAGGCGTCTGGGGCACACAGGGTTCAGCCGACGGCGTGACAGCCGAGGGCGTCACAGCGGACGTGCTGACCGGCGTGGCCGTCGGCTCCTCGGCCTTCTCCCCGCCGCAGGCTGCGGCCAGGGCGACCAGCGCCAGGCCAGCGGCAGCCAACAAGCCTACTCGAAAGGTCTTACGCCACACCGTATGTCCTCCCCACGAATTCCACGGATACCCTGTGCGAGACATCGTACATCAGCGTCCCCCGCAATGTAAAGGACAGGCGCTGCCCCACGATTTGGTTGTGAGCGCTCTGGGCCAGGCGATAGAATGGGATCGGTGAGGTGACGATGCAGACTACAACGGCCGAGCATCTGCAAGCCCAGATACAGGCCCTTCCCAGCCGTCCCGGCGTGTACATCATGCGCAATGGGGAGGGAGAGGTCATCTACGTGGGCAAGGCGGCCAACCTGCGCAGCCGCGTCCGCTCCTACTTCGGCTCCCCCCACAGCTTGGAGCCCAAGAATCGGCGGCTGGTGGAGCAGATCGCCGACTTCGAGTTCATCGTCACCGACTCCGCC
>CAZXAF010000193.1:0-3425 GCA_964638905.1 uncultured Dehalococcoidia bacterium | reverse complement strand
CATGCCGGGATACAGCCACTTTAGGAAATCGGCTTCCCGGAGGCGATTCATATTCCTATCGATATCCCTATCGCCGGCCTTTACTATTTCGACGCGGCCGGCAGGGCTTTGTTACGGCGTTTACGATGGTTTCGCAGCCTTTGACGAGGCTACAGACGAGGTCATGAACCCGCGGGCAGGGGCAGGCCCGTCTACGAGCGGGGGATCCTCACAAGGGTGGGATGGTCAGCGCCGCCATAGAGGAAGCGATAGACGGCGTAGTTCTCCAGAACCACTTTCACATAGCTGCGGGTCTCGACGAAGTCTATAAGCTCCACGAAGAGGCCCATGTCTGAGGTCGGGAGGTTCTGTCTCCAGCGCCTGACGCTGTCCGGGCCAGCATTGTAGGCAGCCAGAGCGAAGTAGATGTTGCCGTCGAAGTTATTGAGCTGGCTGCGCAGATAGTGGGCACCGAACCGGATGCTCACTTCGGGCTGCAGCAGGTCTGAAGCTGAGAAGCCCTCGACGTTCAGCTCCGCCGCGATCCCCTGGCCTGTGGACGGCATCACCTGGGTGAGGCCAAGAGCGCCAGCGTAAGAACCAGCTTGAGGATCGAAGAAGCTCTCCTGGCGGATCAAGGCCAGGAGCAGAAGAGGCGACAGGTCGTTTTCGGCGGCGACCGTCTCGATGAGGGATGAATAGCCGAAGGGATAGACCATCTCCACGAGGGCGCGAGGGGCCTGTTCGAGCGGAATGTTGGCCTTCGCCAGCAGACGAGTGGCAGCACGGGCGGCCAGATGGGTCATGTCCAGATTGTAAAAGGTCCGGGCCAGGCGGTAGAGGCTCCAGGGGTGCGCGCTGCTCTGGTCGATGAGCGAGAGAAACTCAGCGGTGGCCTCACGCTCCATGCCCAACCAATGGAACTGCTGTCCCCGCTGCCAGGCCTCCAGATCGAAGGGCGAGAGCCCACCTACCATCACCTCCGGCCCTGCAAGGGAAGTGATCCATTCTTCCACTGCGTCCCAGTCAGGATCAGCGGGGGTCCGTATTGTGCCTTCGCGCTCAGCGAAAGGAGCGGCACCCTGACCCGCGAGCCAGGCCTCGGCCCGCAAGGCATAGAAGCTGCCGGGAGCGGCCTCCTGCGCCTGCCGCAGGTGAGCGGAGGCTGCCTCGCTGTCGCCCGTCAAGGCCAGCTCTGCCTTCGCCAGCCAGAGATGGGCCTGAGCGCGCTCCTCCGGGGTGGGGAAAGCGTTGAGCATCCCTTCCCAGGCTACCTTCGCCCCCTGCGCGTCGCCAGCCTGGTAGGAGATCAGACCGCTGACAAAGGCGGCCATGGCAGCGGAGGACTCGGACTGAGCCTGCCAGGCCTGTCGATACATCACGATCGCGTCCAGAAGCCCGTTCGCCCCGTCAATACGCGGAGCAGGGGCGCCAGCGGTGGAGGACTCAGGCTGGGTCTGCCAGAGCTGCCCATACCTTCCGATCGCGTCCACAAAGCCGCTCGCCTCGTCAGTCTGTGGAGCGGGGGCCGTGGCGGCGGAGGACTCGGGCTGAATCTGCCAGAGCTGCTGATACCTTGCGATCGCTTCCAGAAGGCCGTTCACCTCTTCAATACGCACAGCAGCGGCCCTGGTGACCTCTTCCGGCGAGGGCTCAGGGGCCGTGGTAGATGCCGCCAGACAGACCAGGTCTACATTGTGGTCGCCCGGCGTGAAGGAGTGGTAGCCGCAGGCCACTCTCCCCATCCCATCCTCCTCCGCCGGCATGCAGCTATAGCCCTCCAGGCTGAACACGATCGTCCCGCTGCCGGGGAAGCACGGCGACCTCGCCGGTGCATCCTTCGGTATGTCCATAGCGTAGCGGCCGTCGGAGATGATCGCCGTGCCCCAAGGCCGTCCATCGATGCTGGCGGTAAGCGTCAGGCCCTCGGTGGCAGCCTCGCCCTCCAGCCGAAGGCTGCCGCTGTAGCTGCCCGAGGGGACAGGCTCACACGACGCCCTCACCGCTTGGCCGGGCCAACTGGGCACCCCATGGACATCGTAAACTAGGAAGGCGGAGTCCTGCGGGTATGGCTCCTCCTCTAGCACCACGCCCACGTTGCCGGCCTGGGCCGTCCCGATTAGGGCCAGCATCGCCGCAGCCACGGCCAGGCCGGCGGTCACCACCGCCAGCGCGCACTGAACCGCCGTCGGGGGTTGCCCGCTGGGACACCCGCCCGCCTTCTCATCTGCCGTTATCGACATGTCTATTGATTGCCTTTTATTTTCTGACGCGCTCGGTGGGCGTTTGTTACGGCGGAAAAGGAAAGGCCGCCCCGAAGGACGGCGACGTGAGCTGCCCCGATTGGCCTCAGCGGTAGACCCGCAGGGCACTCCCGTACGATGGGTCCGGCCCGAGCTCGCTCATGGTCTGGGTCACTGCCTCTTCTACCGTCAGCCCGTCGATCAGCAGGAGCTCCAGCACGCGCTCTGTTGCGGCATCCGTATGATCCGATGACACCAGCCCGTCCCAGGCCACAACGGCCGCCGCGCCTTTCTGCACGAACGCTTCGGCCATGGTGTCGGACTTCAGCCCGTCGCAGCCCATGACTATGACTGTCGCGCCCTGGAAGTCGCCCTTCATGCTCGACTTGACGAAGTTTGGCATTATGCCGAAGTATGGCGGGCCGTCTTCGTAGTACGAGACCCTGCTCAGACGCTGCTCCTCCCGCTCCTTGCGGTAGTATGCCGTGTCGTACGAGTCGGCCGTGAAGAGGGTCACCCAGTCCGCCGGCTGGTCGCCGACTCTTCCCTGCGCCGAGTGCACTCTAAGGATGATCAGCTCATGGCCCCAGGTGGCAAGCTGCCGGTAGAACTCCACCGTCACCTGTTCGCCCGGGTAGTAGTCCACGCCATATCCGGCCTGCACCAGCAGCTCGGTGGTCGCCTCGACGAAGGCGGGGTTGGGCTGGCTGAGGCCCAGGTGGTCCACTATCACCGCTCTCGGCCCGCCCGCAGGGCCGGCCACGGTTGGGACTGCCGACGGCTGATCTGGATGATCCGAGCGGTAGAAGCTGAGGAAAGTGAATACGACTACGGAGATCAGGACGGCAGCCGTCACAAGCACGGCGATCCAGTGCCGCAGGGGACCACCGCCCTTCGGCCGAGCGGCCGCACGCTCTCGCGCCGAGAGGGGCGCCGGCCTCCTGGAGCGCCGCCTGGCCTTGCCTTCGCGACCCATGTCCAAGCCTCGCCGGCTTCACGTAGCGTCTACCTGAGCCGGCGTCTTCCAGCGTACCACCCGCCGGCCGTGACGGCGAGCAGCGCCACAGCTCCGGGCTATGGCGCTCGGCTCACAGGCCGCCGGCCGCAAGCTCCCGATAGCGCCCCAGGGCCATGAGGGGGAAGTAGTCGCGGTACAGGTGGTAGTTGATGAAGAAATCGCGCGGGAAGCCCGTGCCCGTGAAG
>CAZXAF010000192.1:0-3429 GCA_964638905.1 uncultured Dehalococcoidia bacterium | reverse complement strand
GACATCATCTCCAACGGCCGCATCATCCTCGGCGTCGGCGTCGGCGGCGAGTTCCGCCCCGAGTTCGTGGCCTGCGGCGTGCCCGTGGAGGAGCGCGGCAGGCGAACCGATGAGGCCATCCAGGTCATGCGCAAGCTCTGGAGCGAATCGGGCGTGAACCACGACGGGCGTTTCTTCCACCTGGAGGACGCCAACATGCAGCCCAAGCCCGTCCAGAAGCCCGGACCGCCCATCTGGGTCGCCGGCCGCTCGGAGGCAGCCATCAAGCGGACGGCCAGGCTCGGCGATGGCTATATGCCCTATCTGTTCAGCCCGGAGCGCTATCGCGACAGCCTGGAGAAGCTGACGGCCTTTGCCCAGGAGCAAGGCCGCGACCCTGCGGCCATCGAGCCCGCCATCTATCAGTTCATCTCCGTGGCCGATACCTACGAGGAGGCCCGCCAGCGAGCGATCCAGGACCTCAGCGTCCGCTACAACCAGCCCTTCGACCGTATCGTCGACCGCTATTGCGTGATGGGCCCGCCCGACCGGTGCAGCGAGCGGCTTCTCCAGTACGTGGAGGCGGGCGCTCGCCACTTCATCCTCGTGCCCATTCCGTCTTCCCGCGGCCTGGCCGCCGACCTTGAGACCTACGCTCGGGAGGTGGTGCCCAGGGTGCGAGCGGCCCTGAATTGACGCTAGTTTTCCAGGTAGGTTATCCTTTTTATAGAGGGTTAATCTGCCAAGGACGAGGGGAGGCTTAATGAGCAAGATATCTGCTGAGACCGTCGAGAAGGTGCTGGACGAGATCCGCCCCGCTCTTCGGGCCGACGGCGGCAACGTCGAGTTGCTGGAGGTGACCGAGGACGGCATCGTTAGGCTGGACATGGTGGGCGCCTGCGCTGGCTGCCCGATGGCCACCATGACTCTGAAATCGGGGATCGAGCGCTTGCTCTTCGAGCGCATTCCCGATATTACGGGGATAGAGGCCTACAGCGGCGGCCGGCCCGTGGCCAGCCCCGGGCTGCTCTAGGGGAGACGACCGCTCGAAGCGAGTGACAGAGCAGAGACAAGAGGGGTGCCAGACCGGCACCCCTCTTCGCTTGCCTCGTTTGGCCCTGCTACTCCGCCTGTTCCAGATCGAACGCCTTGTGGAGGGCGCGCACCGCGTCGCTCACCTTCTTCTCGGCGATGATGCAGGTGATGCGGATCTCGCTGGTGGTGATCAGCTCGATGTTGATCTCCTGGGCGAACAGCGTGCGGAACATCGTCGCTGCGTAGCCGGGCGCGCTCTGCATTCCCGCACCAACGACGCTGACCTTGGCCAGGCTGCTGTCCGATACGATGTCGCCGGCCCCGATCTCCTTGGCGACCGGCTCCATCAGTTTCATGGCCTTGGCCAGTTCCTTGCGGGAGACGGTGAAGGTGAGGTCGGTGATCTTCTCCGCGCTGGCGTTCTGGACGATGGTGTCCACGCTTATGCCCGCGTCGGACAGCGGCCCGAAGAGGGTGGCGGCGATGCCCGGCCGGTCGGGAACGCCGCGCACCGTCACCTTGGCCACATCCGAATCGTAGGCGATGCCGCTTACTTTGTTTCGCTTCTCTACCATCTCTGTTCCTCCGTGAATGAGAGTTCCCGGCACGTCGCGGGAGCTGGATGCTACCAGGATAGGCATGTTGTAGACCTTGCCCAGCTCCACTGCCCGGTTATGCATGACTCTGGCGCCGTAGGTGGCCAGCTCGAGCATCTCCTCGTAGTCGATCTCCTTCAGCTTGCGCGCCTTCGGCTCTACGCGCGGGTCGGTGGTGTAGATGCCGTCCACGTCGGTGTAGATCTCGCAGGTGTTCGCGTTGAGGGCCACCGCCAGGGCCACAGCCGTCGTGTCCGAGCCGCCGCGCCCCAGGGTGGTGATGTCCATCTCGTCACAGATCCCCTGGAAGCCGGCCACGATGACGATCTTCCCTTCCTTCAGTTCCTTATGGATACGCTTGGGGTCGATCGACAGAATGCGGGCGCTCCCGTAGCGGGACTCGGTGCCGATGCCCGCCTGCAACCCCGATAGGCTGACGGCCGGATAGTCCAGCGCGCGAAGGGCTATGGCCATCAGGCTGCTGGAGACGGTCTCGCCGGTGGACACCAGGACGTCCATCTCGCGGTCCTCCGGCTGATCGCTTATCCGGTAGGCCAGGTCGATGAGCTGGTCCGTAGTCTTGCCCATCGCCGAGACGACCACCACCAGGTCGTCGCCCTTATCGCGGCGAGCGGACACCCGCCGCGCTACGCTCTTGATCTTTTCGGCATCCCCCAAGGAGGTGCCGCCGTACTTCTGAACGATGATAGCCATCGCTTTCCCTCAATCCTTCTTCATTACTTGTGCTCCCTCATTGCTGGGAGCGGTGACGATTGTATGCCCTCCCATGCCCTCCCTTGCCGATGACTTAACCATGGCCTTAGCGATGTCCTCCTCGCTCTTAGAAGCGAAGGCTAGGACGGCCGACCCGCCGCCCGACAGGAAGACGCCGAGGGCGCCCGCCCGACGCGCGGCCCGGAAGATGGCTTCCATCGCCGGGAAGATCCTGGCCCGCCCCGGCTGGTGCAGCCGATCGCCGGTGGCCACGTCCAGCAGGTCGAGCCTGCCGGAGGCCAGGGCTGCTACCATCAGGGCAGCTCGGCCAATATTATAGACCGCATCCTCTCTTGAGAGAAAGTCGGGCAGCACCTGTCGGCTCTCCTGGGTGGGCATCTCCATGTCCGGCACGAACAGGACGGCCTTCAGGCCCTCGGGCGCGGGCAGGCCGGCGTGAAGAACGCGCTCGCCCTCGCGCACCGCCACCTGCAGCCCGCCGAACAGGACGGGGGCCATGTTGTCGGCGTGGCCCTCCAGCTCGGTGCCCAGGGCCAGGACATCCTCGCGCTCCAGCGGCTCGCCCAGCAGGACGTTGGCCGCCAGCAGGCCCGCCGCCCGCGCGACGGCGCTGGCCCCCAGGCCGCGGGCCACCGGTATCCCTTGGGTGTACTCGGCGGTGAGGCCCGCCGGCGGGCGCTTGCCGACGTGCGAGAACAGCCGCTGTGCTGCCTCCACCACCATCCCCCCCAGCGGCGGGCTCGGCGGCGGCAGGGGCTCCTCAGCGGCGCTGACCACCACCTCCGCCCACAGATCGAGGGCCATCCCCAGGCAGTCGAAGCCGGGGCCCAGGTTGGCGGTGGTAGCCGGAGCGCGAACGACGATCCTCTTCGTAGCCATGACTGGTGCTCACGATTCTAGCACCGGCCGTAGCCACGCTCAAGGAGAGAAGCACCTGCGGGTTAAAACCCGCAGCTTCATAGATTCGCTAGTACAAGCTGGGGGATTCATCCCTCAGTACCGGGAAAAACCTCCACCATCTTTGAACCGGTTATCCGCTCACTCCGCTCATGGTGAGCCTGTCGAACCATGGGTGCAGCTGAGA
>CAZXAF010000191.1:0-3442 GCA_964638905.1 uncultured Dehalococcoidia bacterium | reverse complement strand
GAAGCCGCTCCACGGTCAAAGGATCGATGCCGTCCGGGACAGGGGGCAAGCGATAGAAGTCGCACACGACCGACGCATTATTCACGGACATTGGAATCTCGCGCTGCCCCTCTCGATCAAACGCTCTCAGGCGGCCCTTAGAGTCGGCAAACCCCCGGAGGTACATCTTCGGCACTGTGTGCTGGCGTTGGCTCATGCCATGAGTCTATCACATGTGCGAGAGCGTTCGGGATAAGGTGCGCATTCGGAGGGGTAGATAGACTTGGTAAAGGATAGCGCATGCCCCTCGCTTGTTGCAGACTGTCCACTGGTCAAGATAGAATCCTCCTGGTCGGTGACCACAGCCGCTTCCCGCCCTCGCGATTCTGTGCTAGTATCTCGCGGAGGCAAGCAATGCCCAGCCTGAGAGCGGTGTTCACAAACCTGAGGGCGCCCATGCCCCTCGGCCGCAAGCTGCAGCGGCTGGTGGCCAACAACTGGACGAAGCTCCGCAACCGCAGCGCCTGCTGCGGCCATCACGGCGAGCCCGGCTGCTGACAGGTGTCCTCCGGCTCGGGTGCCGAGCCCCCTCAGCCAGGCCCTTCGGGGGATTAGGCCCGTCTTCTGCTCCGCAGATAGAACCGCCGCATCCCCCAGTCGATGAACCCCGGCGAGATGCCCTTGACCGCCACCACCAGTCGATTGAAGCGGGTGACGTACGCCTCCGACCGGTCGGTGCGCGCCGCCTTCACGATCGCCTCCGCCACCCGCACCGCCGGTATGCGGTGCAGAGCGCCGGAGGCGGGCGGCACGTCCACCTCCTTGATCGCGTTCTCCCGGAACGGCGTCTCGATCGGCCCGGGGTACACCGTGATCACCCTGATCCCGTAGTCGAGAAGCTCCAGCCGCAGGGCATCGGACATGGCGGTGAGGGCGAACTTGGTGGCCGCGTAGGCCCCCTCGTAGGGCGCCGCTATCTTCCCCGCCAGCGAGGATACGTTGATGATCTGCCCTCGCCGCTGCTCCTTCATGTAGGGCACCACCGCCCGAATGCAGTGCAGCGCGCCGAACACGTTCACCTCGAACAGATAGCGGATGTTGTCCATGCTGTCCTCAGCGAGGCGTGAGTACAGGCCGAGGCCGGCGTTGTTCACCAGGATGTCCACGCTGCCGAACTCCTCGGCCGTCCTCTTCACCATCGCCTCCACCGCCGCGCTGTCCGTGACGTCGGTGGGCACCGCCAGCGAGCGTCCGCCGTGGGCCTCAAGCTCCTCGGCCAGTTGCCTCAGAGCCTCCGCGTTCCGCGAAGCCAGCGTCACATTGGCGCCGGCCCTCGCCAGCAGGCGCGCCGTCTCCCGCCCGATGCCCAGCGAGGCACCGGTCACGATCGCTGTCCTATCGCGCAGCCTCATCCTTCTCCCTCCCCGTCAGGCCAAGAGCCGTCCTGCGATTCCAGCAACAGTAGGCAGCGTAGTGCCCCCAATGTAGTGGAGCGCACGCTCGATTGCAACACAGGATCCTTTTTGTTATCATGCGCCTATGACAGCCCCGGCCGTATTAGTCCTCAATCAGAATTACGAGCCGCTGAACGTCTGCAACGCCCGGCGCGCCTTCGTCCTGGTGGACAGAGGTAAAGCCGAGGTGCTGGAGAACGGACAGGGCTACCTGCGTAGCCCCGCGTTTGTTTTTGAGATCCCCTCCGTGATTCGCCTGATCTACATAATCCGACGACCTCACCCCCGCGGACGCCTCTGCCGCCGCGACGTCTTCTTCCGTGACCACTACACCTGCCAGTACTGCGGACGCCGCACGCGAGAGCTCACCCTCGACCACGTCCTCCCCCGCAATCGAAGCGGCCAGCACGACTGGGACAACGTGGTCGCTGCCTGCAAGACCTGCAACCACCGCAAGGCCGGTCGCACCCCTCAGGAAGCGCACATGCAGCTCATCCACCAGCCCGCCCGTCCTCCCTTCAACCCCTACCGGCCCTTCTACCACTACCTGGATGAGCAGGTGGAGTGGCGCAAGTTCGTCCCCGGCTGGGAGCCCGACTCAGGCTTCTCCTAGTCCGGCGGCAATCCTCAGGGACTACCTCCAACGCCGGCTTCGGCGCTTCTGCCCGTCATGCGGAGCTGAAAGCGGGTCGTTGATCGTAAGGCGCACCCCTCCTTACAATTGCAGCGACGTGACCGCCTGATGACCGGCCGTCTGTTCCGTCGTTTCGCTTTTCTGCCCTGGAAGGTGGCCCCCCTTTGTACGAGAAAACCACTCTGGCCAACGGCCTGCGTATCCTCACCGCCCCCATCCCTCACACCTATTCGGTAACGATCGCCGTCTACGTGGGGGCGGGCACCCGCTACGAGCGCAAGGAGGAGGCCGGCCTCTCACACTTCGTGGAGCACCTCTGCTTCAAGGGCAGTCAGAAGCGACCCACCTCCAAGGACATCTCCGAGGCCATCGACAGCGTCGGCGGCCTCCTGAACGGCAGCACCGACCGTGAGCTGACCGTCTATCACTGCAAGGTGGCTGCGGCTCACTTCCCCCTCGCCCTCGACGTGCTGGTCGACATGCTGCGCGCCCCTCGCTTTGACCCCCAGGAGATGGAGAAGGAGCGGCTGGTGATCCTCGAAGAGCTGGCGATGATCGCCGACACCCCCAGCCAGCTTGTGGACCTGGACATCGACCAGGCGCTCTGGGCCGACCAGCCCCTGGGCTGGGACGTGGCCGGCACCGAGGAGTCGGTCAAGGGCATCAGCCGCCAGATGGCCTTCGACTACCTGACTCGCCAGTACGTCCCCAACAACACGGTGGTCAGCGTGGCCGGCAACATCGACTCCCGTCAGGTAACAGAGCAGGTGGCCGCCTTCTGGAGCGACTGCCCACAGGGTTCCCCTTCCTCCTGGTATCCCGCCACCGACGGCCAGGGCCCCCGCTGTGCCCTTCGCTACAGGAAGACCGAGCAAGCCTACCTTTGCCTGGCGGTGCGAGGTCTGCCTCTACAGCACCCCGACCGCTACTCCCTTGCCCTCCTGTCCGCGATCCTGGGCGAGGGGATGAGCAGTCGGCTCTTCCTGGAGCTGCGCGAGAAGCAGGGCTTGGTCTACGACGTCCACAGCTACGTTAGTCACTTCCTGGATACCGGCGCCTTCACCGTCTACGCCGGCGTCGACCCGGCCAAGACGGTCGATGTCCTGAAGGCCATCATCAGCGAGTTGGCCCGCCTGCGCGATGGCGTTGGAGAGGAGGAGCTGGTCAAGGCCAAGGAGCTGTGCAAAGGCCGCCTGCTCCTGCGCCTGGAGGACACTCGCGCTGTGGCCGGCTGGCAGGGCGCTCAGGAGCTCCTGCTGGGCGAGGTGCGCACCCCCGACCATGTGGTTGAGTTCCTGGAGGCGGTGACATTAGAGGACGTGCGGCGGGTGGCCCGCGACCTTCTGGTGAACGACCAGTTGCACATGGCCCTCGT
>CAZXAF010000190.1:0-3488 GCA_964638905.1 uncultured Dehalococcoidia bacterium | reverse complement strand
AGAGGACGGCCGAAGGTCACCCTCTCCTTGGCGTACTGGATGGACATGTCCAGTGCCCACTCGGCCAGCCCCACCATAGAGCTGGCGATGCCGAGGCGCCCCTCAGAGATGCCGGCCAGGGCGGCGATCAGGCCCTGGTCCACGTTGCCCAGGATGTATTCCTCTTTCACCTTCACATCTTCCATGATGACGTTTCCACAATCGCTGGAGACGTGGCCCATGATGGGGAAGATGGTGTTGGTGTCGACGCCCGGCTGCTTGGTGTCGAAGATGAAGGCGGTAACGCCGCTGTCGAACATGTTGCGCTTGGCGTACTTCTCTTCGTTGGTCACGGCGAAGACGATCGCATAGTCGGCATAGGGGGAGTTGGTGATCCACTGCTTGGTGCCGTTGAGCACCCAGTCGTCGCCCACCTTGCGAGCCCTGGTCTTCAGGTTCCACAGGTCAGAGCCAGCGTCGGGCTCGGTGGCGCCGAAGCAGGTGGTCTTCTCACCGGCCATCAGGGAGGGCACAATCTCGGTCTTGATGGTCTCATTGGCTTGGGCAAACATGTGGGAGGGGCCGTCCACAAAGCCGCCCACCAGGGGAGTACCAAGGAAGCCGTTGGAGAAGGTGATCATGAGCCGGCCAGCGCCATACTTCCTGTTCAGGGCTTCCAAGAGGTAAACGCTGACAATCGCAGGAAGCTCCTGGCCACCGATGGATTCGGGGGCAAACATGGCCCAGTAGCCCGCCTTGGCTGATTTCTTTCTTATGTTGTCTCTGGCCTCGCGGATCTCAGGAACCAGCCTGCCATCCTCGCCGAACAGCTTTGCCTCGTTCTCGAGGATCTCCCTGTACTGCTGCTCCACAGGGAGGCACTCGCTCTCCACGAAGCCAATGAGACCGTCGATGGTCCCCTTGACGATATCCCGCAACTCGTCAGGAAGCTGCGTCATTGCCGAAAACCTCCTTTCAGGCCACGCGGCCTGACTGCGGACCTCTCGGGCCTCTACGATATCCGCCTGCAAAGGTTACCATACCACCCGCCTTGTGGCGACCCGTGCGGCCAACTCTAGAAGACAGTGTCCCCCCGGAGGAGTCGCCCGGCGATGGTTCGCCGCTGCATCTCGGAGGTGCCGTCGGGGATGCGCCACGTGCGGGCGATGCGGAAGGCCTCTTCCAAGCCCATCTCGCTGGACAGGCCCATGCCACCGTGGATCTGGATCGCCCGGTCGCATACGGCCTGACACATCTCCATCATGTAGGCCTTCACGATCGATATCTCTTTTATTGGCTGCCTGCCCCCCCGTCCATGCTCATCTACCAGTGCCGCCGTTTGGAGGGCCGCGTACTTTGCGGTAAATATGTCGATGGCGCTGTCGGCCAGCATCCACTGGATCGCCTGGCGATCGGCCAGAGGACGGCCGAAGGTGGTCCTCTCCTTTGCGTACTCCAGGGAGCGATCCAGGGCCCATTCGGCCAGCCCCAGGCAACCGGCGGCAAAACCAAGCCGCCCCTCGGAGATGCCCATCATGCTGAGCCGGAAGCCCTGGTCTACCTCCCCCAGGACGTACTCATCCTTGACCCGCACGTCCTCCAGGACGACCGAGCCGCAGTCGCTGGAGACGTGGCCTATGATCGGGAAGACGGTAGAAGTGTCCACGCCGGGCTGTCTTGTGTCCACCAGGAAGCCGGTGGTGCCGCCCTTGTGCTCGGCGAACATCTCCTCATTTGTCACGGCAAACACAGCCGCGTAATCGGCATAGGGAGAATTGGTGATCCACTGCTTGGTGCCGTTGAGCACCCACTCGTCGCCCTCCCTGCGGGCCTTGCACTTCAGGTTCCACAGGTCGGAGCCAGCGTCCGGCTCGGTGAGAGCGAAGCATATTGTCTTCTCGCCCGCTGTCAACAAGGGGACGACGTCCGTGCGGATGATCTCGCTGGCCACGGTGAACATGTGGGAAGGGCCGTCCACGAAGCTGGCGATAAGGGGAGTAGTGATGAAGCCGTTAGCCCAGCCCATCAACAGATGGCCGGGCCCGTACTTCCTGTAGAGCGCCTCCTGCACATAGATACTCGCCAGGGCGGGAAGACCACCGCCGCCTACCGCCTCGGGGGCGAACATGGCCCAGTAGCCCGCCTTGCCGGATTTACGCCGTACTTGCTTCCTCGCCTCCTGGATCTCGGGAACCAGCTTGCCATCGGCGCCGAACAGCTTCCGTTCATCGGCGAGGATGTGGCGGTATTCTTGCTCCAAAGGAATAACTTCGCTCTCCACGAAGCTGATGACACCATCGATGGTCCCCTTGACGATGTCCCGCAGGTCTTCCGGAAGCTGAGTCACGACGCCAACCCCTTTCCAGGCCGATCAGTTCGAGTGAGCACCTCCAGGGCCTCTTCAAAATTCACGGCCCCAGTATACAATGCCTGACCGACTATTGCCCCTTCCACTCCCAGGGAGGCCAAGCGCACCAGGTCGGCGACGCTGGAGACCCCACCGGCGTATATGACGGGCACGCCAACCCTGGCCAGCACCGCCGCCACGGCAGCGAAGTCGGGGCCCTGAAGGGTGCCATCGCGAAGGGCATCGGTGTAGATGAAGCGAGGCACGCCTTTGGCCGCCAGCTCGCTCATGAGCTCCGCCGCCGACAAAGGCGTCTCCTCCTGCCAACCCTCGACGGCTACCATGCCGACCCTGGCGTCTATCGTCACCACGATGCGCTCTCCATGCTCAGCGATGGCATCAGCCAGCAGGGAAGGGTCCTTGACTGCCACCGTCCCCAGCACTACCCGATCGACTCCTGCCTCCAGGTACCGGTCGACGGACTGGCGGTCGCGCAGGCCACCGCCCACCTCAACGGGAATAGAGACCGCCTCGACGAGGCGACGTATTGCCTGGGCGTTCACCGGTCGCCCCTCGCGAGCGCCATCGAGGTCGACCACGTGCAAGCGAGTAGCGCCAGCATCCTGCCAGGAGCGGGCCATCGCCGCAGGGTCATCGCCGAACACGGTCTCCCGCTGAAAGTCGCCCTGATAGAGGCGAACGCAGCGGCCGGCGCGGATGTCGACGGCTGGGATTATCTCCATGTCTGTTGCGAGCTGGCTGCCGCTCCCAGGAGCCTCTCCCGCTCAACCTCGACTTGGCGGCAACAGCTCCGGCAATAAAACTAATACGCCTGGGCCGTAAGGACAAGGGCCAGCGAGGCCCATCGCAACTCCAGGAAGCCTCCTGTCTTGCGCTACTGGGCCCCTCGGAGCCGCCGCTTACGGAGACCAGATGGGCCAGAAGTCATCGTCGGGGTCGTTGGTGAGGTTGACAGGGCCGGAGCCGTCCGCATTCATCACGTAGATCTCGTAGTTGCCGTCGCGGTCGGACTCGAAGGCAATGAGGCCGCCGTCGGGCGACCAGTCGGGGGCGAGGTCGCCAGCGGGGTTATTGGTGAGGTTGGTCTGGTCGGAGCCGTCGGCGTTCATCACATAGACCTCATTGTTGCCGTCGCGCTCCG
>CAZXAF010000189.1:0-3516 GCA_964638905.1 uncultured Dehalococcoidia bacterium | reverse complement strand
TCGATGCCCGCCTGGTCGGCGCCGGGGTAGGAGCACCAGTTGCAGGTGAAGACCAGGACCTTCTCCTCGGGCCGTTCTGCCAGGGCTGCGTCGATCTGGGCCAGGATCTGCTCCTTGGTGAAGTAGGGCATGATCACAGCATCGTAGTTGCAGATGGCGGCGCAGTTGCCGCAACCCGTGCAGGCCGCCTCGTGGAAGACGATGGTGCCTTCCTTCACCTTGCCGATGAGCTCGATGGCGCCGAAGGGGCAGGCGGGAACACAGATGCCGCACTTTATGCACTTCTCCTCGATCAGGCGGGCGGTAATCGGTTCCTTTTCGATGGTGTCCCGACACAGGATCTTTCCCGCGTTGGAGGCCGCCGCCAGAGCCTGGGCGATGCTTTCCGGCACATCCTTGGGGTACTGGACCGTGCCTGCCAGGTAGATGCCGGGCGTCGCTGCTTCGGCGGGGCCCAGCTTGGGGTGGCGCTCCAGGAGGAAGCCGTCCTCGCTGCGGGCCACCCTGAGCTGCTCGGCGACGTTTTCCTCCTGGGGCTGAAGCCCTACCGTCAGCACCAGCAGGTCGGTGGGGATAGTCAGGTCCACGCCCGTGAGCTCATCCCTTATCGCCACGGTGCCGTCGGAGTAGGTGATGACGTTTTCTGGCGTGCTGTCGGGCTGGTAGCGGAAGAACTGGACGCCCTCCCTTAGGGCCTCCTCATACATCTCCTCCGCCTCGCGGCCAAAGGTACGGATATCGCGGTAAAGGACGCGCACCTTCTTGCCCGCTCGCCGCAGCTTCAGCGCCTGGCCGATCATCGCCGTACAGCCGTAGCGGCAGCAGCCGACGCTATCGTTGCGGGAGCCCACGCAGCTGACGAAGGTGACATGCTCACCGGGAACATCGGGCATCATGCCCGCCAGTTCCAGGTTGGTGACAACGCGGGGGTCCTGGCCGTACTTGAATTCGGTTGGCTTGTAAGGCCGGGCACCCATGGATAGGACTACGGCGCCCACCTGCAGCTCCTTGCCATCGGTTAGGCGAGCGCTGAAGCTGCCCACCACGCCGCTGATCAGCTCGATCTCCGTGCCGAGGTGGACATGAACGCCGGTCTTCTCCACCCCTTTCTTCTTCTCCTCTATCAGGGCGCTCGCATCGGGGCCGGCCGGGGAGAGTCGCCCCAGCAGCCGCCGCAGCATGCCGCCCAGCTCCTGCTCCTTCTCCACCAGGTGGGTCTCGTAGCCCTGCTGGGCCAGGTTGGCAGCGGCGGTCATGCCGGCAATACCGCCACCGACCACCAGCGCCTTCTGGGTCACCGGTGCCCGGCCAATCTCCAGCGGCTGAAGCAGGCGGGCCTTGTCCACTCCCATCCTGATCATGTCGTGGCCTTTGAAGTTCGCTTCCTCCGGATAGTCCTTGTGTACCCACGAGTCCTGGTTCCTCAGGTTGACCATCTCCAGCAGGTAGGGGTTGAGGCCGCCCAGACGGCAGGCCCGGCGGAAGGTCGGTTCGTGGGTCTTGGGCGAGCAGGCGGCAATCACCGCTCGGCTGATCTTCTTCTCTTGGATGATCTGGGCGATCTCCAGCACCTGGTTGCCGGCGCAGCTGAACATCTGGCTCTGGGCATGGACGACGTCCGGCAGGCTGCTGGCGTACTCCACCGCCTTCTCCACATCGATGACGCTGGCGATGTTGGAGCCGCAGTGGCAGATGAACACACCGATGCGTGGCTCCTCCACGTTCTCGATGGGCTCCCCCATCTCCGGCTCAGGCCAGGTCCTCTGCTCGACGTAGGTCAGGGCGGCGGCTGCCGCCCCGCTCCCCTCGGCGACGCTGTCGGGGATGTCCTTGGGGCCGGTGGCGCAGCCGGCCACCAGGATGCCCGGCTGGCTGGTGGTGATCACTCCCCCCTCGCTCTCCACCGTCTTCAGGAAGCCGTCCTCGCCCACCTCAATCCCCAGCACTTCCGCCAGCTTGTCCAGCCCATCGGGCGGCCGCACGGCTGTAGCCAGGATCACCATGTCGGCCTCCGCTGTCTCCAGTTGGCCGGTGTCCGTGTTCTCGTACCGCACGATGAGGCCCTTGCCGTTGGGGCTGATCTCCGCCGGGTGGCCGCGAATGTACTTGGCCCCTTGCTCCCGCGTGCGTTCGAAGAATCCGTCGAAGCCTTTACCGTAGGCCCGTATGTCCATGTAGAGGATGGTGACGTCCTTGATGCCGTGGTCAATGGCCTGGTAGGTCTCCTTGATAGAGTACATGCAGCAGAAGCGAGAGCAGTGGCGATAGAAGCGGTGGTCGCGCGAGCCCACGCAGAGGACGAAGAAGATGTTGTCTGGGTGCCGACCGGTGGAGGGCTTGATGATCTCGCCGCCGGTGGGGCCCATCGACGCCAGCATCCGCTCGAACTCCATGGAGGTGAGCACGTCCGGGTGCTTGCCGTAGCCGTAGTGTTGCAGGAGGGTCGGGTCGATGAGGTCGTAGCCGACGGCCACGATGATGGCGGTCACCTCCCTGGTCAGGACCTGCTCGCGAGGCATGAAGAAGTCGATGCACTTGGGTCCGCAAGCCTGGATGCAGCGATCACAGGGGAAATAGTTGGGCGGCTCGTTCAGACAGAGGTTCAGGTCTATGATGTAGGGGGTAGGAACGGCTTGATCCAAAGGGGTGTAAATGGCCTTGCGGGAGGCCATGCCCGAATCGAACTCGTTGGGTGTCCACTGGGGGCAAACGTCGGCACAGTCGTTGCAGCGTGTGCACTCGTCGGTGACGAAGCACGACTGCTGCCTGATGCTTACTTGGAAGTTGCCTGCCTCTCCTTCCACCGACTCCACCTCAGCAGAGGCAAGAACCTCAATGTTGGGATGCTCTCCGACCTCGGAGAGTTTGGGCATCTCAATTCATATGGAGCAGTCCAGGGTGGGGAAGTTCTTGTCCAGCGCGGCCATCTTGCCGCCGATGGTGGGCGACTTCTCTACCAGTACTACCTTGCTGCCGGACTCGGCCAGGTCTAACGCGGCCTGAACGCCGGCAATGCCACCGCCTATGATTAGCACCGTGTCCTTCATGACTCCTCCTGCTTCTTCGCATACTCATAGCCAGCGTTGAAGGCTTTGAGGTTGAGGTCCACCAGGCGGGGCCGAAGCGTATTGCGGATCGCTTGCTCCCCAGCGTTGGCGCTTATCAGACCAGTGGCGCCGCTGAAGAAGCCCACCATGACCACATTGGCCACGATGCGCCTGCCGAGCTCTTCGGCTACGCGGGTGGCCGGAATCCCCCGGTAAGGGCCCTCGTCCGGCCAGGGCTTGACCAGGTCGGACTCAATGAGGAGGATGCCATCCTTGACCATGACCGGGCGATAGCGCTCATAGGCCTCCTGAAACATGGCCACAAAGTAATCGGGGCGGGTTACCAAAGGGTAGTCGATGGGGTCGTCGTCGATGATGACATCGGCGTTGCTGGCACCACCGCGGGCCTCAGGCCCGTAGGACTGGGTGAGGACGGCCTCCTTGCCGTCGTAGAGGGCCGCCGCCTTGC
>CAZXAF010000188.1:0-3520 GCA_964638905.1 uncultured Dehalococcoidia bacterium | reverse complement strand
CGTTAACCCAGATGCCAGCGGTAATGTGCATGGCGCTCACCAGGCAAAAGCCCTCCTGAACGCCCGACTTGTGGAGTATGGTGTCCACGTCGCCGGTGATGTTCGCCAGATGGCGTCGCGCCCCGGTATTGAACCACAGGTACTCGGTATAGCTCTTCATGAGTCCCCTCACTGTCTGAATCTGCCCTACAAGAACCAGCCTCGGTCGATGTTCATCGCTCCCCCTAGGCGCTGTCAAGCCCACCGAAGCGCTAGAATGCCGAACAACGCGGGCAACTCGCTGGGGTGCCCGCCCAAGTCTACATACTGACTTCGCATGGGGTATAATGCTACAGGCGCGCCGGAAAGCTTGCACGCGACGGGCCGTCGGCTGCAAAGGAGGCAACGATGGACTTCCGGTTTACTGAAGAGGAGGAAGCCTTCCGCAAGGAAGTAAGAGAGTTCCTTCGGAAGGAGTGGACTCTCACCGACTATGATCTGGACAATCCCGAGCACTGGAATGCAGCCAAGGAACTAGAGAAGCAACTTGGTGCCAAGGGATGGCTTTGCATGGCCTGGCCGAAGGAATACGGCGGTCTGGGCGCCAGCCACATGCACCAACTGGTGTTCCAAGAAGAAATGGCCTCTGCCCACGCGCCCATCCTGGACGGCCAGGGTGTGTACATGGTGGGGCCGTGCCTGATGTTCCAGGGCACCGAAGAACAGAGGCAACGCTTCCTGCCGCCCATAGCCCGCAGTGAGGTTGTCTGGGTCCAGGGGTTCAGCGAGCCCAATGCCGGCTCCGACCTGGCTAGCCTCCAGGCTCGCGCAGTGGTCGATGGCGATGACTACGTAGTCAATGGACAGAAGACCTGGTGTACCAGAGGCCATCGCGGCGACTGGATACACCTTATGGTCAGAACAGACCCCCAAGCACCAAAGCACCGCGGCATTTCCTACCTTCTGGTAGACATGCGATCCCCTGGCATCAGCATCAACCCTATCATCCAAATGACGGGGCGGGCTGACTACTACGAGGTCTACTTCGACAACGTGCGCGTGCCCAAGAGCAACCGAGTGGGCGAGGAAAACCAGGGCTGGTACGTGGCCCTTGCCACCCTGGCCTTCGAACGATCCGCCATCGGTTCCTACGTTACCGAGACCCGTCAGATTCTCCAGCGCCTTGTGCAGTTCGCTAAAGAGACCAAGCGGAATGGCCAGCCCCTTATTGAAGACCCGCTGATCGGCGGTAAGCTGGCCGAGCTGACCATCGAGACGGAAGTTGCCCAACTCCTCAGCCATCGTATCGTCTGGATGGCAAGCCGTGGCCTCATGCCCAGTTACGAGTCCTCGATAGCCAAGACCTTCACAACCGAGCTCCAGCAACGAGTCGCCAACTTCGGCATGCATCTCCTGGGACTGTATGGCCAACTGGCAAAGGGATCGAAGCAAGCCGCCTTGGAGGGTCTCATTGAATACCAGTACCTGTGGACAATTGGCGTGACCATCTACGCTGGCAGCAATGAGATCCAGCGGAACATCATCGCCACCCGCGGCCTAGACCTACCGCGCGGCTAGCCCCTCGCGCCAACAGACAGCCGGCGACACCAGCGGTCGCCCCCTCAGTTTCCATAAACAGATGGTTGATAATGGGCTCATCCTGCCGGATCAAGGTAACGCAGCCCCCTTTCGTTGCGTCTTAGCTAATCGAAGAGCGCTGCAAGGCCCAAGACATTCCAGGAGGTGAAGGGACCACGTCAAGCATTGGAGAGACGCAGGCGATGGCAAGCGAGATCCGCGCCAGAGAGACGCGACGCATCACTACGATCGAAACGCGACTCGATTCCAGCAGCCCCCGCCTGCGCTGGTTATGGGCCATCGGCGCTCTCACGACAAGCGCCACCATAGCGGCCTTCCTGATATGGCAGGAACCGAACCCGGCGCACTATGCCACCAGCATAGTTCTCCTGGCACTCTTGGGTGTCTTGGCCTTTGCTGCCGCTGGCCAAGCGCTAAGCCTCACCTCTCGCTTCCGCCAGAGCACCCTCTACATACAAGAGATCGAGGATAACTACGAGTCCCTCTGGCACGTTATGTCCTCGGCCCTGGATCTGAGGGACGGGGTTACCGGTGGCCACTCTTCACGGGTCGCCGACCTCGCTGTGCAGCTAGGGCAGCGGCTGGGCATGTCCAGTGAAGACACGCAACTCCTGAAATGGGCTGCTCTTCTGCACGACGTGGGCAAGCTTGGCGTGGCCGATGACATCCTCATGAAGCCAGGGCCCCTGTCTGTCAGCGAGTGGGAACAGATGAGACGCCACCCAGCCTACGGACATTCGATAGTGGGCGAGGACGGCTTCCTCAGCCAAGTTGCCGAGATCGTCTACTGCCATCACGAACGCTTCGACGGCAAGGGCTATCCGCGCGGCCTTGCCGGCGACGACATACCCCTTGGTGCACGCGTGTTCGCGGTGGCCGATGCCTACGATGCGATGACCTCTGATCGCCCGTACCGCCCAGCCCTCTCTCATGGCCAGGCGATAGAGGAAATCGAGCGCAACGCTGGCTCCCAGTTCGACCCGATGGTGGTGGCAGCAACGCTGGACTGGGCCAGGGAGGCCCCTAGCCCAGAACCTCAACCCTGCCTCGCTCTCCCATCACCGCTACCGGTGGCCTCTAAGCAGTAAGAAGACACGGCCACAACGCCCCACGCCGCTGACCGATCGCCCGCTGTCGCCCTGCTTTGGCCTGGCTGCCTTTCCCTACTCGAACACGACTAGCGGTCCGAAGTACTCCCACTTGCCCTGGCCATCCTCCACCATAGCCCGCAGCATCCTGCCCGTTTGCAGGCCTGTGTGGTCGGTGTCGGAGAAGGAGACTTCCACCCCCTCGATGAACAAATCGCTCTTGAAGCCCTGGATGGACTCCAGTGAGTCCATCAGGCCCTCGCGGGTGAGGTTGTCGCAGGCCCCCTTGAGCGCCTCCACCGCCACTTCGCCCAGCGTCTGGGCATAGACGGTGAAGTTGGTGGGCGTGGGCCCGCCGTATTCATCCATGATCCGGTAGTGTTCCGCTACGGCTGGTTCGTCAGTCCAGGCAGCGAGCTTGAGGGCCTGGAAGCTAATCGCTCCAGCCAGGAGGTCGGGCGAGACGAACTGGAACATCATGTCGTCGGAATTGATGTAGCTTATCATCCACTGCACATCCCAACCCAGGCGTGCAGCCTCGTTGATGGCCTGAGCGGTGAAGCCGGGACTGGCAACGGTGGTGACCACCTCAGCGCCGTCGTTCCTCATCTTGACCACCTGGGAGGCGACGGAGACCGCCGTGACCTCATAGCTCTGCTCGGAGACGATCTCGTTCTTGTCGGGGTCCAGGCCGTCCTTGACGCCTTGCAGGTGGTCGTAGCCCTGGGTGATATTGGGATAGAAAACGGCAACCTTCTTACCGGGCAGGTTTTCGGAAATGTATCGGCCGAAGAAGGTTCCCTCGATCTTGTTGCTGGGGATCATCTGGACGGTCCAGGGGTGCCCCTCGGGGT
>CAZXAF010000187.1:0-3527 GCA_964638905.1 uncultured Dehalococcoidia bacterium | reverse complement strand
GCTCGGGGTCGCGAGGGTAGCGCTGGTAGTCCTCCTGCGGGCCGAACTGGGTGGGGTTGACGAAGATGGTGGCCACAACGTGCTCGTTTTCGGGGCGGGCGCGGCGCACCAGCGACAGATGGCCCTCGTGGAGGTAGCCCATGGTGGGCACGAGGCCGACGCTGCCCGCCATCTCGGCGCGCAGGCGGCGCATCTCAGCCACTGTGGTCACCACTCGCATGTTGCCAGAATGCCAACCGCATCCCTGCTGGCCGGCAAGCAGGGATGCGGCGAATGTCGATGGAAGCTGCTCTCGTCTACACCAGGTGGGTCAACTCGGAGAGAGCAGCCTCGTCCATGATGAAGCTTTCCTTATCGGTTGGGAATCGGCCCTCGGCTACCTCGGCCATGTACTCCCGGACGGCCCGGTCGACCTCCCCCGCCAGGCGAGCGTACTGCTTGGCGTGCTTGGGGACGAAGTCGGGGTACAGGCCGAGCATGTCGTGGAATACCTGCACCTGGCCGTCGCAGTGAAGCCCGGCGCCGATGCCGATGGTCGGTATGCTCAGCCGCTCGGTGATAAGCCTGGCTAGGACAGCGGGAATCGTCTCCAGGACGATGGCATAGGCCCCCGCCTCCTCCAGCGCCTGGGCGTCGTTGATGAGCTTGACGGCGGCGGCCGGCGTCTTGCCCTGCACCTTGTAGCCGCCGAAGCGATGCAGCGACTGCGGCGTCAGGCCGATGTGGCCCATGACCGGAATGCCCGCTTCCACCAGTCGGCGCACCGTCTCGGCAACCGACCTGCCACCCTCCAGCTTGACCGACTGGGCGCCGCCCTCCTGCATCAGGCGGCCGGCGTTGCGCATGGCATCCTCGGGGCCAGCCTGATAGCTCATGAACGGCATGTCGGCCACCACGTGCGCTCGCTGGCTGCCCCGCACCACCGCCTTGACGTGGTGGAGCATGTCGGCCATGGTCACCGGCAGGGTGGAGTCGTAGCCCAGGACGACCATGCCCAGGCTATCGCCCACCAGGATGATCGGCACACCCGCCTCGTCCACGATCCTGGCGCTGGGATAGTCGTAGGCGGTGAGCATGGCGATCTTCTCGCCACGCTTCTTCATCGCCTTGAGGTCGTGGATCGATACGCGCTTCATGTCCTCCCCCCTACACCACCGCTTTCTCCGGCTCGACGGCGGCGCCGCCCACGTGGTCGATCCTGTTCTCCTCGTCCACGTACACCAGCTTCGGCTGGAAGGACCGCGCCTCCCCGTCGCTCATCGACGCATAGGCCAGGACGATGACCAGATCGCCCTTGTGTATCAGATGCGCCGCCGCGCCGTTCATCACTACTTCTCCCTTACCCCGCTCACCCTCGATGACGTAGGTCTCCAGGCGAGCGCCGTTGGTTATGTCGAGCACATGCACCAGCTCAAAGGGTAGGAGGTCCGCTGTCTCCATGAGCATCGGATCCAGGGTGATACTACCCTCATAGTCGAGATCGGCCCCGGTGACGTGAGCACGGTGAATCTTGCTCTTGAGCATGCTCCTCATATTGGTCCCCCCCTCTGCTTTCTCGCCCGGCACAAGAAAAACCCTCTCGGACCACCGAGAGGGCCTCACAGATAGTCGCTTCCCAGCTTTATGTGCCGTCTCGGTCGGTTGCCCGATCCAAGCGAGCTCTCGCTTCTGGCTATAGCTGGCGCTTATCGCGCCTTGGCTCACCGCCTATCGGTCGATGGCACTGATACTATACACCGCCGATCGCCTTATGGCAATAGCCCTTGACCGTATATCTGAAAACGGATTCAATAGAACCAAAGCCTTCGAGCTGCTGCCACAGCTCAGCATTGCTTGCTCCCGATTGCGTATCCCTGCGCCTTCCCTTGGCGCTAACGCTCACGAGTCAGAATGAACCCTCGCTCTATCGGCGTGCTTCTGCTTCTAGGCTCCGTCTGGGGAGCCTCCTTCCTGTTCATCAAGGTAGTGGTGGAGGAGACATCCCCGCTGGCCCTGGTGCAGGGCCGAATCACCTTCGGCGCCCTGGCCATCGTCGCCGTCATGGCCTTCAGTCGCCGTCGCTCAGCCGGGACGTCTCTCCGTCTGTGGCCGAAGGTAGCCGTCCTGGCCTTGCTGAACAGCATTGTCCCCTTCTTTCTCATATCATGGGGCGAGATCCACATCGACAGCGGCAGGGCATCCGTCCTCAACTCCACCATGCCCCTGTTCACAGCCCTGTTCGCCAGCCTCATCCTCGCCGACGAGCGGCTGACCAGGCTCCGGCTTTCCGGCCTCCTGATGGGCTTCCTGGGAGTGGCTGTCCTGGCCAGCGGCGATATCACGAATGTCAGCGATTCAAGCGTTCTGGGGCAGATGGCGGTGGTAGCGTCGGCAGCCTGCTATGGCGCCGGCGCTGTCTATGCCCGGATACTCCTCCACTCCGAAGACCCCCTCAGTCTATCCAGGCTTCAGATGGTGATCGGAACCTTCATCCTGGCGCCAGTCCTGTTCGCCGTCGACGGAGTCCCAAACTACAACCTGAGCCTGGAAGCCTGGCTATCTCTTATCACACTGGGCATACTAGGCACCGGCCTGGCGTGGATCGCCTACTTCTGGCTTCTGAGTACCATAGGCAGCGTCAGGGCGTCCCTGGTAACCTATATCGTCCCTATCATGGGACTGATCCTCGGTTGGGCCGTCCTGGACGAGTCGGTAGGCATCAACAGCATCGTCGGCTGCGGGCTGATCATCCTGGGGGTAACGACCGTGATACGACCGCGTGCCGCGCCTGGCTAGCGCTGCAATTCTCCCAGCGAAGGCACGCCCGCCAGCCCTCGCGCCTCCGTCACCGCCCGCACGATGGCCCGCTCCACCGCCCGGGCGGCCAGCGCGCCCAGCGTGGTGATATCGGCCGCCGCCTCCGTGGCGCCCGTGGCCAGCGAGAAGAAGAGGTCGCCGTCCACAGGCGTGTGAGCAGGGCGAACGGCCCGCGCTAGGCCATCGTGGGCCATCACCGCCAGGCGATAGGCCTGCTCTCTGTTCAGGCGAGCGTTGGTGGCCACCACTCCGATGGCGCTGTTAGCGAAGCCGCCGGACAGAGCGGAGGCAGGCCCTCGTTGCAGGATGTCCAGGGTGCTCAGGAAGCCGCCCTTCTCGTCCCTGGGGCCAGCCAGAATGCGGCCGCTATCGGGGTCAACGACCTCGCCGAGGCAGTTCACCGCCACCAGCGCCCCGACGATGATGCCGTCCGCAGTCCCCTCACTGGCGGTGCCGATGCCGCCCTTGACCGCCCGCTCCATGCCCAGGGCCTTGCCTACGGTGGCGCCACAGCCGGCGCCCACGCTTCCCTGGGCGATTCGACCGCTCTTGGCGGCCCGGCAGGCGGCATAGCCGGCGGCGGCATCGGGGCGCACGTCCGACCGGCCGATGGACAGGTCGTAGAGCACAGCCCCCACTACGATGGGCACCAGACCACCAGGGGTTGGAAGGCCGACGCCCCGCTCCTCCAGGTAGCGCATCACCCCCGCGGCGGCGTCCAGGCCGAAGGC
>CAZXAF010000186.1:0-3555 GCA_964638905.1 uncultured Dehalococcoidia bacterium | reverse complement strand
CGAGACCTGATCGCCGAGCTGAAGGCCGGCCGCTACTTCCCCGCCGAGGGCCTGCCGGCGAGCGGCATCACCCCCTTCGGCGAGGGCAGCGTGAGCAGCGACGCGCCGTTCAGCCAGTCCGGCTGATCGCTGCCCCTTCCGTTACTCTGCCCAGCGGGTGCTACAATAGGGAGCCAGCCCTTTCAATCGAAGCAGGGAGCCCTCTTGGCCAGCACCTACGTAGCTCTCGACCTGGAGACAACCGGCCTCGAGCCGAGCAGTGACGCCATCATCGAGGTGGGGGCGGTCAAGTTCGACCAAAAGGGCGTCGTCCGAGAGACCTTCTCCACCCTGGTGAACCCTGGCCGACCTGTCCCCTACCGCATACAGATGCTCACCGGCATCGCCCCCGAGGAGGTGGCAGAGGCGCCCCCTATGGATGCCGTAGGGCCTAGACTGCAGCAGTTCATCGCCGACCACCCTGTCGTGGGGCAGAACGTCCTTGGCTTCGACCTTCGCTTCCTGGCAGCCGCCGGCATCAGCACCAGCTCCGTGGTCTACGATACGCACGACCTGGCCGTCCTCCTCGTGCCCATGCTCGACGAGTACAGCCTCTCGGCCCTGACCCGCCACTTCGACATCCCCATGCCCAGGCACCATCGGGCCCCCGCCGACGCCCAGGCTGCCGGCGAGGTCTTCCTGGCCCTGCGAGCCCACGCTGCCAGCCTGCCGCCGCCCATCCTGGCCGAGGCCGCCCGTCTGGCCACCGCCAGCCGTTGGCCCTGGCGCTCCTTCTTCGCCGAAGTGCTGAACGAGGCCAAGCCAGCCCCCGCCAGGATGCGCCGACCAGCGTTGGAGCCGCTCTCGCCCGACGAGCGCCGCCGGCCGGTGGAGCCGTCGGAGGTGCTGACCCTCCTCCAATCGCTGCGAAAGCGGCCGGACATCCTGCCCCAGTTCGAGGAGAGACCGGAGCAGGGGGCGATGGCCCAGGCGCTGGCGGAGGTCCTCAACGATGGCGAGCAGCTCATCGTCGAGGCGGGCACCGGCATCGGCAAGTCGCTGGCCTACCTCCTGCCCGCCGCCTGCTATGGCCTGCGCAACAACGCCCGCGTGGTGGTCTCCACCGCCACCATCAACCTGCAGGAGCAGCTCATCAGCAAGGACATCCCCGCTGTCCAGCGCCTCCTGGAGGCTTGGCCTTCCGATGGCCGTCCTCTGACGGCGACCCAGCTCAAGGGGAGGCGCAACTACCTCTGCCTGCGTCGCCACCTGGCCGGTCGCCAGGCAGCTTCACTCTCCGATGAGGAGGCACGTTTCGTCCTCCGCCTCCTCCTCTGGCTGCCCCAGACCGAAAGCGGCGACCGGGCCGAGCTGAGGCTCAGACCAGCCGAGGAGATGCTCTGGTATCGCTTCTCGGCCCAGAATGAGAACTGCCTGGGCAGCTCCTGCCCCTTCGTCCTGGATGGAAGCTGCTTCCTGGTGCGCGCCCGTCAGCGGGCGGAAACGGCCCACCTGGTGGTGGTGAACCACGCCCTCCTCCTGTCGGACGTAGCCGTCGGCGGGCGCGTCATCCCTCCCTACGACAATCTCATCGTGGACGAGGCGCAGCACCTGGAGGAGGAGGCCACCCGCCAACTGGGCTTTGAGGCGCGAGAGGCCGACCTGCTATCCTACCTCGATCGCCTCCAGCGGCGGGAGGGCCGCGAGCGCGGTTCAGGGCTAGCGACCAGCGTCCGCCAGAGCGTGCGGGGGCTGACTATGCCTCTGGGGCCAGGCTCCCACCTGACCGGCCTGGCCACGGCCATCGGCGAGGAGGTGGAGAGGGTCCGCCCCCGCCTGCGCCAGTTCAGCGAGGCGGCGCGAGTCTTCATCCAGCAGCACGCCGAGGAGAGCGGCAACTATCAGCAGCGCCTCCTGCTGACCCGCTCCATGCGCGTCCAGCCCGACTGGGTGACGGTGGAGGTGGCCTGGGAGAACCTGAGCCTGACCCTGGCGGCCGTCGAGGACGTGCTGGCCCGTCTGCACACCGCCCTCAGCGACGCCGAAGGCCTGGGCCTCCTGGGCTACGAGGGCCTGCTGGCCGAGACGGCCTTCCTGCTCCAAAGCGGCCAGGAGCTCCGTCAGGGGATCGCCGCCGCCATCGAGCGCGAGGACCCGCAGAGGATCCAGTGGCTGACCGATGGCGGCCCGGCAGGCATCGCGGTGGCCTCGGCACCGCTGGACGTGGCCCCCCTTCTCCAGGAGCACCTCTACGCCGAGAAGAACAGCGTCGTCCTCACCAGCGCCACTCTGACCAGCCAGGGCTCCTTCGACTACATCCGCCAGCGACTGGGCCTGGAGGACGCCCGCGAGCTGCTGCTTGGCTCCCCCTTCGACTACCAGCGGGCGGCCCTCATTCTTCTGCCCAAGGACATGCCCGAGCCAGGGACGCGCGAGTATCAGGAGATCATCCACCACGCCCTGTTCGAGCTCTGTAAGAGCAGCCAGGGGCGAGCGCTGGTGCTGTTCACCTCCCACGCCTCTCTGCAGGCGGCCCACACCGCCATCCGCGAGCCTCTGGGCCAGGGAGGGATCGCAGTGCTGGGCCAGGGCATCGACGGCGCGCCCCAGCAGCTCCTGGACGCGCTCAAACGCAATCCCCGCTCGGTTATCCTGGGCACCGCCAGCTTCTGGGAGGGAGTGGACGTGGTGGGCGAGGCGCTGTCGCTGCTGGTGATGGCTCGCCTGCCGTTCAGCGTGCCCAACGAGCCCGTCTTCGCCGCCCGCTCCGCCCTGTTCGAGGAGCCCTTCACGCAGTACGCCTTGCCCCAGGCCGTGCTGCGCTTCAAGCAGGGCTTCGGCCGCCTCATCCGCACCAAGACCGACCGGGGAGTGGTAGTAGTGCTGGACCGCCGTATCAAGAGCAAGCGCTACGGGCAGGCCTTCCTCGACTCCCTGCCGCCCTGCCGGCTCGAGGAAGCGCCGCTGGCCGAGTTGCCCACCCTTGCCACCGCCTGGCTGAAGGCGGAGCGCTAGGAGGAAAGCGATGGAGGACGTATTTCGTCACATCGATAAGCACCAGCAGGAGGCCATCGACGACCTGGCTCGCCTCTGCCGCCTGCCCAGCGTTAGCGCCGAAGGAAGAGCGATCGAGGAGACGGCAGAGTTGGCGAGCGAGATGCTTCGGAGCCTCGGCTTTCACACCCAGATCCTCCCCAAGGCCGGCGGCCAGCCCGTGGTCTACGGCGAGCTAGCCGGCGCCTCGACGGAAAAGACCATCCTCTTCTATAACCACTACGACGTCCAGCCGGCGGAGCCCCTCGACCTCTGGTCGTCGCCCCCCTTCGAGCTCGCCCTGCGGGGCGACAAGCTGTACGCGCGCGGCGTCTGCGACAACAAGGGGAACATCGCCGCCCGCCTGGCGGCCATCCGCGCCTTCCAGGCGGTGCGAGGGCAGGCACCCCTGACGCTCAAGTTCTGCATCGAAGGCGACGAGGAGATCGGCAGCCCCGGCATCGAGCCCTTCGTCGAGGAGCAGCGTGAGCTTCTGGCCGCCGACGCCTGCCTGTGGGAAGGGGGCGGCGTCAACTGGCAGGG
>CAZXAF010000185.1:0-3576 GCA_964638905.1 uncultured Dehalococcoidia bacterium | reverse complement strand
GGGTTGCTGGTGGCCAGGTTCACCAGGTAGACGCCATGGATGAACACCGGCCAGATGTCGGCCGCCGCCGCCTGCTTCCGAAAGACCTCCACCTCCCCAGAGGAGTGATCCTTTCGCCGCCAGCTCTGAGGAGGAGAACCGAAGATCTGGATGGCCTCCGCCCCCATGGCCTGGGCCCGTTCGATACCCTTTTCCAGCCCTCCGGCTGTAGAAACGTGAGCGCCGATCCTCATTCCGCTTCCTTCCCCTTAGCTCAGCGATGCCGCCCAAGTCTATTATATGCACTAGTGGCGGCCTGCCAAAATCGCGCCCCCAGGGCAATCGTCATAACACAGACCCTCTTGCCTAGACCCCCTGACGACGCCATTGTAAAATAGCGATATCGGGGCAAGCCTCGGAGAGAACTTCCACCATGCCGGACAGGCTACAGCAAGAGATCGAGGAGATCCTCGGCAAGTATAAGCGGTTCCCAATCAGAGAACCCCTATGGCGACGCATCCGCCGCAGGCTGTCCCGTTGGCTCAGCAGCGTGGGTCAGCACCTGCCGCGCATTACCGTCGGCCGGGTGATGCTGCTGGGCGCAGCCATCATCATAGTGGCCTACTTCGTCAGCTTCGGCAGCGATTCCATCACCCGCTCGCTGATCGTCGCCGGCCTGATCATTTTCGCAGGGGCGTTCATCTTCTCCCTGCGTCGGCGGCCCCGATACTATGTGGAGAAGCGTTGGCGAGGTCGGACAGTGGATGTCGAGGAGCCAGGCATGGGCCAGCGCCTGCGCTCGTGGTGGAATCGCCTGCGCTCACGAGGGCAAACCCATCGCTAGCCAATCACCTCCCGACCTTCCATCCCCTCCCAGAGCCATTCCCCACCTGTGCTTCCTCTGGGCCATCGTCCTTGCCTGCCTGGCCGCAGCGGCCTGCCAGGGCAGCCAGCCATCCGCCCAGTCGTCCCCCACGGCCAGCGCTACCTCCTCTCCCGTGGCCCCGGCCTCCCTGGTCAGCGGTGAGCAGGCCTACCGCCACGTGCTGGTCCTGGCCGAGGACATCGGCTCACGCCCGGCCGGCAGCGCCAGCGAGCGCCAGGCCGCCCAGTACATCTCCCACCAGTTCACCACCTACGGCTACGAGACAGAGGTGCAAGAATTCAGCGTGGACTATTATGTCGAGGAGGTCAGCCTGGAGGTAGTGTCGCCCATTTCCCTCTCGCTGAGCCCAGGGATCCTTCGCCTGAGCGCCGCTGGCGAGGTAACGGCGGAGATGGCGGCGGCAGGTTTGGGAAGACCCGAGGATTTTCCGCCCGAGGGGTTGGAGGGCCGTATCGCCCTCATCGAAAGAGGAGACCTGTCCTTCGCAGACAAGGTGGCCAACGCCAATGCCGCCGGCGCAGCGGCGGTGGTCATCTACAACGACGCTGAAGGCCCCTTCCAAGGTGACCTCCAGGCGCAGAGCGCCATACCGGCGGTTTCCCTGTCACAAGCCGAAGGTCAACAGATACAAACACTCCTGGAAGAGGGCCCGCTGACAGCCCACCTCCTCGTGCAGTCGACTCAGGAGACCAGTACCTCCCAGAACATCATCGGCCGCCCGCCCGAGGACGATTGCCAGTTCATTGTCGGCGCCCACTACGACTCCGTGGCGGCGGGACCGGGAGCCAACGACAACGCCTCGGGCAGCGCCACCCTCCTGGAGATAGCCCGTGTGCTGAACCTGAGCGATGGCAACCAAGGAGTGTGCTTCGTGGCCTTTGGCAGCGAGGAGGCAGGGCTGTTCGGCAGCCGTCACTTCGTCGCCACCCTCGTCTCCCAGGATGAACCGAGCCCGCAGGCGATGGTCAATCTGGACATGGTAGGAGTAGGCAGCGAGTGGCAACTCACGGGCTCGACCAGCCTGGTAGAGAAGACCGACCAGGCAGCAGCAGCCCTGGGGCTGGACCCGTTGGTCACCGAGCCTTACCTCGACAGCGACCACGTCAGCTTCATGGAGGCCGACATCCCAGCCATCCTCATTTACCGCTCGGAGGACCCTCGCTACCACACGGAATCCGACCGAGCCGAGTTCGTCGAGCCCCAGCTCCTGGAGGAGGCAGCCAAGCTGACCATCCTAACGCTGGCCGAACTGGCAGGCTCTTGAAGCATCCCCGAAACGATCTCTCAACACTCCCGGCCCAACTCCTTGCCGCCAGCCAGCCGTTATTGTAATATGCCTCTGAAACGCTCGGTCGGGTCGTGCCAGTGAGGGGAAGAGTGATGGTTTTCAAAAGGCTTCTTCTATCGGCGCTCTGCCTGGCTACCATCGTCGTCGTGCTAGCGTGTGGCGAAGGGGAGACGGGAGGCGGTGGTAACGCCCAAGGGCTCACCGACCCTAGCACCGTTGCCACCTCCACGCCCTGGGCAACGCCTCCGTCTGTCGTCTACGTTGAGGAGGGCTCAATCCCTATCGGACCAGAAAGCGGAACGTACACCGTTCAGGCCGGTGACACCCCCTACGACATTGCCCAGCGGTTCGGGGTGACCGTGGACGAGCTGATGGAGGCCAACGACATCAGCGATCCGACCAGCCTGTCTGTGGGGCAAAGGCTGGTCATTCCCGGCCAGGAGTCCGGCCAGGTACCGGAGGGCACCCCCACTCCAGAGGGCGAGGCTCCTACCCCCACCGCCACTGCCACGCTCACCGCCGAGGGGGTCTACATCGTTCAGGAAGGCGACTATCCGAGCTCCATCGCCGAGCAGTTCGGCATCTCGACTGAAGATTTGATGGAGGCCAACGACATTACCGACCCCACCAGTCTCAGAGTGGGACAGGAGCTCATAATACCCACTCCTTCGCCCTGAGTGTTGACAAATAGCAGGTAGACACAGTACATCGACAATACTACGCCGAGCCTCTTGCGCTATATAGGGGGGCATGCTAGCATCAAGACTCCCTTGAGGAGCGCCTATTTCTCCTGAGAAGCGATGCTTATGGACGACAAGCTCAATGAGCTAATCAAGCTAAAGGAAAAGGGCAGGCTGGGAGGCGGCAAGAAGCGTGTCGAAGCCCAGCACGCTCGCGGCAAGCTCACAGCGCGGGAGCGCCTCAACCTTCTTCTGGACGAAGACAGCTTCGAAGAGTTTGACGCCCTGGTTGTCCATCGCGGCACCGAATTCGGCATCGACAAGCAGCGCTTCTACGGCGACGCTGTAGTCACCGGCCACGGCACCATCGATGGCCGCGTGGTCATGGTCTTCGCCCAAGACGTCACGGTCGTCGGCGGCTCGCTGTCAGAGGCGGTCGCCGAGAAGATCGTCAAGATCATGAACATGGCCCTGAAGGTGGGGGCACCGATCATCGGCATCAACGATTCGGGGGGTGCTCGCATCCATGAAGGAGTAGCCAGCCTCAAGGGATACGCCGATATCTTCCTGCGCAACGTCCTCGCTTCTGGGGTTGTGCCCCAGATCTCGGTGATCATGGGACGCTGCGCCGGCGGCACCGTCTACTCCCCCGCCATTACCGACTTCGTCTTCATGGTAGAGGGCACAGGCCAGATGTACATCACCGGCCCCGATGTCGTCCGCGCCGTCACCGGCGAAGAGGT
>CAZXAF010000184.1:0-3596 GCA_964638905.1 uncultured Dehalococcoidia bacterium | reverse complement strand
CCTGGAGACAGTAGAGGCTAGTCCAGCCCGGCGCGGAAGCGATGGTAGTCTATGACCTTGCTCAGCACGTCGGCCGCCCGCTGAAAGCCGGCAAAGTTAGCGATCCCACGCTCCAAGAGCTTGCCGCGTATCTCCGCCATCTCCCCCTCCAGAAGCCCCGGCTGAAGGATCACCAGGAATGGCTTCTGGCAGCGCTCCTTGTAGTCCACCAGGAGGTCCAGCAGCTTGTCAAACAGGGTGGTGCGAATGAGCCCGCGACGCTTCAGGAAGGGGATCGAAGACTCGAAGACGACGGCGTCGATGTTGGCGTCCTCGATCAGGATGTCCAGCATGCGCTCCAGATTGCCTGTGCGGAAGCCCATGGCCACGGTGTGGCCGGCGTCCAGGGGGTTGCGATAGCTGCCGCCGATGATCTGGAAGAAGGAGGCCAGCTTCTCGTAGGAGGCAGGCGTGAAGGTAGGCACCTCCAGACCGGCGCGGCCGAAGGCATCGGCGATGATAACCGACTGGCCGCCGGTCATGGCCACCAACCCCACTCGCCGGCCAGTGCCCGGCTTGATGTAAAGCAGGCCCTTCAGAACGTCGACTATCTCCTCCAGGCTATCGGCGGTGACAGCCCCCGCCTGACGCATGGCGGCGTCCCAGAGGGCCTGTTCGGTAGCCAGGGCGGCAGTGTGCGAATAGATAGCGCGGGCGCCGGCCTCCGTCTGGCCGCCCTTCCAGACCACCACCGGCTTGAGGCGGGTAGCCTTTCGCAGGGCATGGAAGAAGCGGCGGCCGTCGCGGGGGCCCTCCACGTATATGCCGATGAGCTCGCTCTGGGAGTCCTGGGCAAAGTACTCAAGGTAGTCGCCGACATCCAGCACTTCGGCGTTGCCGTAGCTCACCGCCTTGCCGCACTTGACACCGTGGCCATAGCCCAGGTAGGTGAAGTCGATGCAGTGGGTGCCGCTCTGGGAGATGAAGCCGACATTGCCCGCTTCGCCCCAGGGCTGGTCCTCACCCTGGCGGATGCCCAAGCCGGAGTTGTAGATGCCCACGCAGTTGGGCCCGATAAGGATAAGCCCGGCCTTGCGCGCCATATCGCCCAACTCCTGCTGGAGCCGAATGCCCTCCTCCTCCTCTATCTCGGCGAAGCCGGAGGCGAACACGGTGACGGCGGTCACCCCTTTGCGGATGCAATCGTCGATGATGCGAGGGCAGATGTCGCGGCGGACGGCGCAGACCACGTAGTCGACTCTGCCGGGGATGTCCAGAAGGCTCATGTAGTTGGGGATGCCCATGGCTTCGATACCGGGGATCTCCTCCTTGCTGATCTGGACGGAGTAGACCTTGCCCACGAAGGATTTCATGGCCCTGAGCCAGAAGTAGCCCAGCGCTCGCTTGTCGCCGATGACGGCGACCGTGCGAGGATTGAAGGCTTTCTCCAGCTTCTGGTTCAGGTCCTTCACGCGGGCGACTCCCTGTGGGCAACCTGCCAAGAGGAAAGACTGACGCGGAGGGTCATTCCCTGCCTCAGGACAGCACGATGCGGGCGTCCACGGCCAGGGCGCCGTCCTTGTAGGCGAAGATGGGGTTCAGGTCGAGCTCCTGGATCTCCGGGTGCTCCTCCACGAAGGCCGAAAGGCGCATGAGCATGTTTTCCAGTGCGGCGAGGTCGGCGGGCTCCTGCCCCCGAAAACCCTCGAGAACAGCGAAGCCCTGGATGTCGCGGATCATCTGGCGGGCGTCTCGCGGCTCGAGGGGGACGATGCGGAAGGCGACGTCCTTCAGCACCTCCACGAAGACGCCCCCCAGGCCGAACATGAGCACCGGCCCGAACTGGGAGTCGGTGGTCATGCCCATGATCACCTCCACGCCGGGGCGGGCCATCTTCTGCACTGAGACACCGAGGACGGCGGCCTTCGGCTGGGCGCGGCGGGCGGCCTCGACGATTTCGTCGAAGGCGGCGGCCACTTCCTCCTCCGAGTTCAGGCCCAGCTTGACGCCGCCCACATCGCTCTTGTGGGTGATGTCGGGGGAGACGATCTTGATGGCAACGGGCAAGCCTATCTGGCGAGCGGCCGCCACCGTCTCCTCGCGGGTGGCCGCCAACTGGGCGTGAGCGACGGGGATGCCCGCCTCCGCCAGGATCTGCTTCGATTCCACCTCCGTGAGGATGGTGCGCCCCTCACTCTTGGCTCTATCGATGATATCAACGCTGGTCATAGGAGTGCGTGCCTCCTTTTCTGCATTGCGAAGGCGGTGCTAATGATAGGGGAGGCCGGAAGTAGGATCAACCAATCGTGAGGGGAAGGTCACCCCTCGCGGTTGGTTGATTCTCGACGCCCGCCTCAAGGCCATGAACCGTTCAACTGCTCTCCCCGAGTTAATGGTCATCAATTATTTAGATTCATCTCTGAGGGTTAAAACCCTCAGCTTCGAGGAAGCTGCGGGATTCATCCCGCAGGGGGGAACTTAAATGGTTTAACGCCTTCAGGCTGGGATTGCGTGCGAACCCAAGAGCCCAGAACGCGCCGATCATGAATCAGCTACCTAGCGTAAAGGTCAGTCCTCGCCAAGGGAGCGCCGGATGGCCTCCTCGTAGTACCCCCAGTAGGCGGACGGCAGCAGGCGGCCGACGGCAACCATCACCTGCTCCCGCGCCCGGCGGTCCTGCTCCTGACGGGAGCCCTTCTTGCCTGCGGAAAGGGCGAAGGGCTCGCCGAACCTGACGACGAGGGTGCCACCTTCTTCCCACACGCCGGCCGGCACGACCGGCAGGCCGCGTTCGCTCAGGGCCCGGAGGAACAGGCCGCTGCCCTCCAGGGGCTCCCTGAGGATGCCTGAGCCGCCCGCCTCGGGCATCAGGCCGACGGGCTCTCTCTGGGCGATCCTGGCGATGTGTCGGAGGACGGCGGCCCGTCCGACGGCCAGAGAGGCCTGGCGAGGCATGACCACCAGTCCGTACAGGTTAGCGACTCGCCTGAATACCCAGCGGATGAGCCAGACGGGGATGGGAACAATGCCAAGGCGGTAGCCATGCCACTCGCTGGTAATCACCCAGCGGATGTTGGGGGCATGCGGTCGCCGCTTGGCGATGACGGTGGTGATGAACATGGCATAGTGGTAGGTCTGCAGACCGCGACGGGCATAGTGATTGGTCACCAGAATGAAGGGCCCCTCAGGCGGTACGTTCTCCAGCCCCCGCACCTGGCGGGGATAGGGGTTGGCGGCCATCACCGTCCGGCTGTCCTTCAGCAGGGAGCGGCGGCGGGCCAGAAGAGAATCGAGGGCAAAGCCGAAAAGGGGCAGGCGAGGAAACTCATAGTTGGGTGGGCTCAGATTCGCTCCACCGCTGTCTGCACTCATGAGGGCATCGTGCGAAAGCTCGTTGTGTCAGCCCTGTCTGGGAGTGAATGAACCCGCCGGAGGCTAGACCACCGGCTGCTCCTGATACTCCCCGAAAACCTCCCGCATGACATCGCAGATCTCGCCCAGGGTACAGTAGGCGTTGACAGCGTCGAGGATGTAGGGCATGAGGTTATCGGCGCCCTGGCAGGCATCTCGCAGCGCCTTCAGGGAGCGATCGGCGTGCTCCTTGTCCCGCTCGCTGC
>CAZXAF010000183.1:0-3598 GCA_964638905.1 uncultured Dehalococcoidia bacterium | reverse complement strand
GGCTAGCGGCGGCGGAACTCCTTCTCCAGCAGGTCGGTGCTCATGTGGATCATCGTGGGGCGGCCGTGGGGACAGGTGTGGGGCACTTCGGACTGCTCAAGCCGGCGCACCAGCTCACGCATCTCCTCCGGCGCCATCGATTGGCCTGCCTTTACCGCGCCGTGGCAGGCCAGGGTCATGGCTACGCGATCCTGCTCGTCGGGTGCGGCCTCTTCGCCCAGGGTGTCCAGGAACTCGGCGAAGGCCTGCGATATGTCTCTCCCTGTCAGTACGGCCGGGACGGCTCTCACCAGGTAGGTGCGCTCGCCGAAGGCCTCCAGTTGGAAGCCGTGCTCCGAAAGCACCTGGTAGTGGGCAAGGGCGATCTCCTTCTGGCGGGGCGATAGCTCCACCGTAATCGGCTCCAGCAGGCCTTGCGCATCAAGGGCTTGCCTCTGACGAGCGGCGCTGATCTCTTCGAACAGGACGCGCTCGTGGGCGGCGTGCTGGTCGATGAGGTACATTCCCTGGGGCCCCTCGGCCACGATGTACGTATTGCCGATCTGCCCCACCACCCGCAGCATGGGCAGGGAAACCCTGGGCGGCGGCGCTGTTGTGCCTGCTGCCGTTCTCGGCTCGCCTTCTCCTTCCAGTGCCCGCTGCCACAGGGGTGGCGGGCTCGTCTCCTCGCGGGCGGTCGGCTCGACCACGGCGACGCCGGCGGCGGACGAGGCGGAGGGCACGGGCGCTTGCTCCAGGAGGGCCTGTCGCACTGCTCTCTGTACGGCAGAAAACGCCTCGCTCTCCTGGCGAAAGCGCACCTCGGCCTTGGTGGGGTGCACGTTTACGTCCACCTCCTCGTGGGGGAGCCGGATGTCGACTACGGCGATAGGATGGCGGCCCACTGGCAGCATGCCGGAGTAGGCTTCCTCCACGGCGAAGGTCAGCCGTCGGTTCTGCACCCAGCGGCGGTTCACAAACAGGCTGACGTAGCCTCGGCTGGCTCGCGAGATGTGGGGCGGGCCGGTCAGTCCGCCTATTCTGATCGTCGCTCCGTCGCCATCTGGAGGCCAGCGCATGGGGAGCATGGCCGCCGCCACCTCTGCGCCGTAGACGCTGGCCACCGCGTCGGCGAGCTGGCCACTGCCGCTGGTGAGGAGGGCCTGGCGACCGTCCAGACGCAGGGAGAAACGCACTTCGGGGTAAGCCAGGGCGTATTGGCTGATCAGGCTGGCGATCTGCTGGTTCTCGGCGGCGGGCGAGCGCATGAACTTGCGACGGGCGGGTTGCTTGGCGAAGAGGTGGAGAACGGTGACCGTGGTGCCTACGGGCGCGCCCCGCGTGCCTTGCTCCACCGGCTTTCCGTCTACCAGACGGAGGTAGCTTGCGGCAACCGCATCGGGGGGGCGGGAGAGCACCTCCACGTCGGCCACAGCGGCTATGCTGGGCAGGGCTTCTCCTCGGAAGCCGAGGGTGGTGATACGGCCCAGGTCATGGGCCAGGGCTACCTTGCTGGTGGCGTAGCGATGAAAGGCCAGGGCCAGGTCGCTGGAAGCGATGCCGGTGCCGTTGTCGCTTACCCGAATGGCGGTAAGCCCGCCCTGCCTTGTCTCGATGGACACCTGACTGGCGCCGCCATCGAGACTATTCTCTATCAGCTCCTTCACCACCGACGCCGGGCGCTCGACCACCTCGCCGGCGGCGATAAGGACGGCCACCTCGGGCGGAAGAATGCGAATCGTCAACTGTAGAAGGTCACCCCCTCTGTAAATCTTAGCATCCGACGAGGCCTATCGGAAACAGGTTACGTCTGTCCTCACCGAAGCCGTGATTGCTCCCTTCGTTGTCCATTGCTATACTAGCGCCATTGAATCGGGGGATGAGCAGAGAGTATCAGCATGAGGTCTGTTCGCTGGCTGTGGTCGTTACCGCTATTGGCGGCCGCCTTCCTGTTGGCCAACAACGTTCCCTACCCTTCGGCCTCCTCGCAGGTACTGGTTCCCCATGTTGGCCCTGCGTCGGCCCACTCAGCCGATGGGGAGGAGTTCGTCCCCGGCGAGCTGCTGGTGAAGGCCACCCTGCCTCTGCCGCCGGCCGCTGTGGCCGCTGTCCTGGGGCTGGCAGGCGGAGTGGTGATAGAGAACGATCCAACCCTCGACCTGTATCGCCTTCGCCTGCCGGAAGAGGTCGACGTAGAACAAGCCTCCGCCCTTTACAACACACTGCCCTGGGTTGAGTATGCGGAGCCCAACTACATTGTTCGGGCGGCGATAGTCCCCGACGACCTCTTCTATGAGACAAAGCAGGCCTGGTACTACGACGCCATCAATGCCCCCGCTGGCTGGGATATTGAGATGGGGAAGCCGGGGATCATCGTGGCAGTGCTGGATACGGGCGTGGACCTGAGGCACCCCGATCTGGCGTCCAAGATCTGGACCAATGCCCGCGACATAGTGGGCAATGACATCGACGATGACAAGAACGGCTGCATAGACGATCTCCGCGGCTGCAACTTCGTGCCGATACCGCCCTCCAACGACCCCAGCGATGACCACGGCCACGGCACGATGGTGGCCGGCATCCTGGCGGCGAAGAGCAACAACGGCCAGGGGGTCACGGGGACGGCCTGGGGGGTGACCATAATGCCGGTGAAGGTGCTCGACTCGACGGGCGCGGGCACGGCCTCCGACGTGGCCCAGGGTATCGTCTACGCCGCCAAGAACGGCGTCCACATAATCAACCTGAGCATGGCTCGACCGTCGCCCAGCCGTGCCCTGGAGGAGGCGGTGAGGGAGGCCCACGATGTGTTCGGCGTCATCATGGTAGGGGCCTCAGGGAACGAGGGCGTGGAAGGCGTGGGCTATCCGGCGGCCTATCCGGAGGTCATCGCCGTGTCCGCCTTCTCCCACTCCGAGCCCAGCAGCCGCGCTCTCTTCAGCAACTGGGGCCCGGAGGTAGACGTGGCGGCGCCGGGGGTGGATGTGTTCAGCACTCACCTCAACGGCGGCTACGCTGTCGGCGAGGGGACATCCTTCGCTACCGCCTTCGTATCGGGGATGGTGGCCCTGCTCCTGTCGCAGGACTCGTCCCGCAGCGACGACGACATCCGCGCCCTTCTGCGCATGTCCAGCGATGACCTGCCCGACGGCAATACGCCTAACTGGGACGGCTGGGGCCGCCTGAACATGGGCGAGGCCCTGAGCACTCAGGTGTATCGCTCGGTCGTGCCGGGGATCGCCAAGCACTAGCGGCCTCTACCCCTGCTTGCCGCGCGCCTTCTCCCGCAGCTCGTAGAGCTTGGTGATCGCCTGCAGCGGCGTGAGGCCGTCCACGTCCAGCGAGGCCAGCTCCTCCAAGACGGGGTCGCTGGCACCCAGGAAGGATAGCTGGACGGCGGCCCGGCGAGGGCGGCGGCGGGGAAGGCGGTCGTCCTTGTCCTCCAGCTCGCTGAGCACCTCCTGCGCCCGCTGGATGACCGGTCGAGGCATGCCGGCAAGCTGGGCGACGTGGACGCCGTAGCTCCTGTCGGCGCCGCCGGGGAGGATTCGGTGGAGGAAGACCACATGGCCCTCCTCTTCGCTCACGGCCACGTTGCAGTTCTTCACCCGCGGCAGGAAGG
>CAZXAF010000182.1:0-3615 GCA_964638905.1 uncultured Dehalococcoidia bacterium | reverse complement strand
CCCAGGAGCCGGTATCCCTGGAGACGCCCATCGGTGAGGAGGAGGACAGCCACCTCGGTGACTTCATTGAGGATCACAGCACTCTGGCTCCGGCCGATGCTGCCTCCCATCAGTTGCTCAAGGAGCAGGTGGCCGATGTGCTCTCCTCTCTCACTCCGCGTGAGAAGAAGGTGCTGATCTTGCGCTTCGGGTTGGAGGACGGGCGCAGCCGGACCCTGGAAGAGGTGGGGCGCGAGTTTAGCGTCACCCGCGAGCGCATCCGCCAGATCGAGGCGAAAGCCCTGCGCAAGCTGCGCCATCCCTCGCGCAGCAAGAAGCTCAAGGACTACCTGGAGTAGACTCCGAGGGTAGGACTAGAGAGATAGATATCAGATGCCACTCTACGAGTATTACTGTCCCCAGTGCGAAACGAGGTTCGAGCTGCTGCGCCCTATGGGCCGCTCCGACGACCCGGCTACCTGCCCCAGCGGTCACCAGGGAGCGGAGCGGGTAATGTCCGTCTTCTCGTCCGTCAGCAAGGGCGCTGATGGCCAGACGGCGCCCATAGGCGGCGGCTCGTCCTGCGACACCTGCACCAGCTCGTCCTGTTCCACCTGCCCGATGGGCTAGACCTCCGGCTGTTCCGCTGTCAGAGGCTCCACCCTCGGCCGCATTCGCAGGTAGGCGGCCGATAGACCGGCCAGTATCAGCGCTTCGGCAGCGGTCAGGCCGGCCACCAGCATGGTGGCGTCGAACCAGAAATCGCGAGGGAACATCTGGATGAGGTGATCGGTGTCCGGGTTGAGCTTCCACAGATCGTTAGTGAACGCCACCAGGTGGAAGCGCAGGAAGAGATCATCGAAGCCCACCAGCGCCAGGACGGCGAACAGGGCCAGCAGTCCCAGAGTGAGCAGCGAGGCCTGAAGGACGATTCGGGCCAGAACGCGCAGGGAGCCCTCGGCTGCCCAGATGAACACGCCCACTATGAACACCAGAGCGAAGGCCAGCGATGCCTCTTCCACACGAAAAACGGTGCGAAAGAGGTTCTTGACATCGGTCAGGTGGCTTGTCTCTTGCTCGTTGAACAGGGACACGCGCTGACCATCCTCCAGCACAGAGACTCGGATGGTCTGCGCGTCATCGTTGAAATAGCGCACTAGCTTGTCGGCCGCTCGGTCCAGCTCGCTGCGCGAGATGCCGGTGGCGGCCTCGGCGTCATACCTGTCGAAGCCGTAGTGGTAGAGGCGCGTTTCGTTGGCAGCCCAGCGCACATTGGTGGTGACCAGCAAAAAGGGGATGCTGATGAAGAACAGGACTATCGCAATCTTGGGGACGAGGCTCAGCTTATGCCTCCTCTTCGCTGCGGCTGCCCGGTGACAAGCTATCAAGAGCCATATTATGAGCGGGCCTTGGTCTTGTCAACGAGAACGGCCCATCCCTATAATCGAGCGACGACAGGCAAGGGAAAGGACGGGCACTATGGGCATATCGGAAGAGGAGATGCGTACCGTGGACGGCTTCAAGGCGATCATCGCCCGCCTGCGCGCGCCCGATGGCTGCCCATGGGATCGGGTTCAGACCCACGCCTCTCTCAGGCCCTACCTGTTGGAGGAAGCTTACGAAGCGCTGGCCGCCCTGGACGAGGGCGACCCGCAGAAGCTCTGCGACGAGCTGGGCGACCTCCTCCTGGAGGTATTTCTCCATGTCCAGCTCGCTGAAGAGGCCCGGGAGTTCACCCTGGCAGACGTCGTCTATGGCATCGCCAGCAAGATCGTGCGCCGCCATCCTCACGTCTTCGGCGAGGAGCAGGCCGATTCGCCCCAGCAGGTCACGACTCGCTGGGAGGAGCTGAAGCGAGAGGAGAGGAGCCCGGAGGACTCGGTCCTGACCGGAGTTCCCCAGGCGATGCCCGCCCTGGCTCGCACTCAGGCGTTCCTGAGGAGGGCGGCCGGTGTCGGCTTCCAGTGGCCTCAGACCGAGGACGTACTGGACAAGCTGGGAGAGGAGCTAGGGGAGCTGGCCCAGGCAGGCGATCTGGATCACAAGCGGGAGGAGATGGGCGACGTCCTATTCCTCGTAGTGAACCTGGCCCGTCACCTCGGTTTGGACGCCGAGGAAGCCCTGCGGCTGGCCAACGGCAAGTTCTACCAGCGCTTCACCACGATGGAGGCCCTGGCCCGCGAGCAGGGCCGCAGCCTGGCCGATATGCCTCTCGCTGAGCAAGAGGCCCTCTGGAAGGCGGCCAAGAAGCGCCTTCGGGCTGAGGGCGGCTCGCCCTAGTCGCCCGCCGGCTAGCGGCTGCTTCTGGCCCGCGCCACGCGCCAGGCGCTTATGCCCGCGCCGACCGCCAGGACGCCAGCGACAACCCACGCTGCGATATACGGCCAGAGGACACCGTCTCCACTCGATTCATCGCCTGCCGTGCCCGGTGCGATGCCGGGGGCGGTGGTCGCCGCCGGTGTTGGTGGCACCGCCGTCGGCGGTGGGGTGGTCGGGCTCGGGCTCGCCGGCGGCGTCTCCAGCGCAGGTGTCTCCTGCGTTGGCGCTGCGGTTGGCGGCGGAGGCGATGGCGTCTCGTGAGGCGGCTCTGGCGTTGGCGTGGGCTCTGGCGTAGCCTCCGGCGAGGGTATCGTCGTTGGCGGCGGCTCGCCCACAAGGACGCGCACGGAGTCGGTCAGGGCGGGGTCGATGCAGGTGTTGTCGTCGTACACCAGGGAGACGTAGATCGTGTGCTCGCCGTCTGGTACGCCGGCAAACGTCTCCGAGCGGCGCCCCGAGTGGATGATGTTGTCATTGCCCAGGGGGATGGGCAGGTCGCAGAGGGGCTCGACATCCAGGAAGTAGGCGATGTGCCCTGTGTTGGGCTCCTGCTTCGGCTCCAGGGGCAGGCTGATGGTGAAGCCGCTGAAGTCTGTGTTCACGGTGATGTCCGGCCCGGGGAGGACCCCTCCCTCCGCCGGCGCGGTGATGACGATCGATGGCTCCTCCTGGGCCAGGCTCTTGTCGGCCGCTAGGGCCAGCAGGAGAGCCATCGCCAGGAGCACCAGTCCTGACCGCCATAGATGTCGAGCCAACAATTCCACCCCTCTACTTCCGCCAGTGGTTAGACGTTGCATCTGGTAGAATGTTTCACCACCGTCCGCAGTCAGTCGCCGGGCGGCCGTTCTCGTTGTAGCTGGTTCGTGATTGGTGGGCTCTGGGCTCCCAAGTTCACACACGACCCCAGCCTCAAGGCTGGGGCATGGGGAGGCGAATCCGATGCCCCCGCCTTCAGGCGGGGGTCCAGAATTAACCGACCGATGGCGAACCACCTGCTTTTCGTTGACGGCCTTCACGGCCAGGTGACATACTGATTTGTAGGGAGGTTATCTTCTGTCTTGACGACCAAGCGCGCGCCCTTTGAGCTCCTGGAGCACACAGCCGACGTGGGCGTGATCGCCTACGGCCAGACGCTGGCCGAGGCCTTTGTGCACGCGGCGGAGGGCATGTACTCCGTCATGGTCAACCTGGAAGGCGTACGAGAGGAAGAAGAGCGCTCGCTGGCGGTGGAGGCCCACGACTGGCCCAGCCTGCTGGTGGCCTGGCTGTCGGAGCTTATCTACTTCTCCGATGTCGACGGCCTCGTCTTTAAGCGAT